>JAYSKW010000880.1:0-16254 GCA_043726085.1 Limnoglobus sp. | reverse complement strand
GGTCTGGCGGAACAGCCGATTCGGTTCGCCGAGGTTGTTGAAGAAAAGCTCCTCGTAGCCATCGTTGTCGAAATCGGCGGCAATCACCGTGCGAATCGCCGAGGGGAGCGCCATCGCGAGCGTGGCCGCATTTTTGAACGTCCCATCGGGTTGGCGGAGCATCAATCGATGCGGGCCGTCGGAGTTGCCGTAACAAATATCGAATCGGCCATCGCCATCGGCATCGAGAACCGTGCTGCCGCGACCGTGTTCTTCGATGTCCGCGAGGCGATGCTCGGCGGCGACTTCGAGGAACGTGCCCATGCCGGTGTTGCGGAACAGGAAGTTCGGCCCCATCTCGTTCGCGCAAAAAATATCGGGCCGCGACGACGCCAGCGGGGCGACGAGCAGACTGCGGCCGAGTGCGGTCAGGTTCACGCCGAGCGCAGGTGCCAAGTCGGCAATCGCGCCGTCGGGTGCGAGTTCATAAAGCCGTAGCGGGCGGCCAGAATTGGCCACGATGAAACTGTAACGCCCGTTGCCGCGCCGGTCGATTCCGCACACTGAACGCCCCGTGCCGCCGTTGCGGACGACCGCGTTTTCGCTGCGGGAGAAGAGATCGACCCACTCGCCATCGGGGAGTTGGTCGAACAGGCGGTCCGTCCCCGCTTCCGCGCTCAGCACGTAAATTTCTTCGCGGCCATCGCCATCGAAGTCGGCGGCGGCCACGCCGGTCGATTTGCGGTCGATGTCGGCGAGGAACGGCGGCGCAGTTTCACGCAGTGCATAGCCGCTCCACTTCAACACGCGGTTGGCCACGCCGAACCCGGCGACGATGACCGAGACGCGGCCATCGCCGTCGAGGTCCGCGACGGCGACCCCGCCACAGACTCCGACGCGGTTCGAGGCAATCGATCCTGAGATGTCGATCAACATGAAATCACTCAGCTAATACTCACGCCTTGGTCACCGGCGACGATCTCGCCGATCTTCCACGATTCGATCTTTTGCCCTTCCAGCTGTGCCCGAATACTCGCCTCGAAGCTCGGGGATACGACCATCGCGAAGCCGACGCCCATGTTGAAGACGCGATCCATTTCCGCATCGGCGATCGACCCGAGGCGCTGCATCCAGGGGAACACCGGCGGCACCGGCCAACTTCCCCGCACGATGTTCGCACGTCGCCCCGGTGGCAGAATTCGTGCCAAATTGTCCGGCAATCCGCCGCCCGTGATGTTCGCCAGCCCGTGGATAACGCCCTGCTTTTTCACCGGATAATGCGACAAAATCGCCCGCACCGCCCGCACGTATAACCGCGTCGGCGTCAGCAGTTCCTCGCCGATGGTCTTGCCCAATTCGGGCACGTGCGAGTCGATGTTCAACCCGGCGGCCTCGAAAACGACCTTGCGAACGAGGCTATAACCGTTCGAGTGGATGCCGCTACTCGCGAGGCCGATGATCGAATCGCCGACTTCGACGCGGCTGCCGTCGATCACACCCGAACGTTCGACGACACCGGTGCAGAAGCCCGCCATGTCGAAATCGCCGGGCCGGTAAAAATCGGGCAGAATCGCAGTTTCGCCGCCCACGAGTGCGCAATCCGATTCCAGGCAGGCATCGCTGATGCCCTTCACGAGTTGCACTGTCATGACCGGTTCGTCGGCGTGCATCGCGATGTAATCGAGGAACGAAAGCGGTTCGGCCCCCGTGCAGATCAGGTCGTTCACCGACATCGCGACGAGGTCGATGCCGACCGTGTCGAATCGCTGCATCATCGCCGCGATCTTCAGCTTCGAGCCGACGCCATCGGTACAGGTGACGATCACCGGATGCTTATATTTCCGGCGAAAGAAGCCCGCCGTCGGGTCGAGGTCGAACATGCTGGCGAAGCTGCCGCCCTTGCCGCCCTTCGCCTGGAACGGCGGCCGAATGACCGACATACCCCAGGTGCGCGCGAGTAACGGGGCGATACCGGACATCGTCTCGGCATACTTTTCCAGGTCCAGCCCGGCCTTCTTATAGTCCCACGGTTCCGGCATAGTGCCCTACCTGCGAATGTTCGGGTCAGTGTCTTATCGGTTTATTAAACCGAAACGGGGTATATGCGGCTCGCGTAATTTTGTTCGCCCGCCACGCGACCACAACGCTACGCCGACTTCATGAGCGAGGTGACAATCCCGTCGGCGACGTAGGTGCCACGCGGTGTCAGCCGGATGTCAGTCGCTGAAATTTGCAGCAAACCTTCGTCGGCAAAATGCTTTAGCGGTTCGCCGATCAGCGCGTCGATGTCGTAGCCGGTTCGCAATTGAAAATCGTCGCGGACGATCCCCTGAATGCGGCGAAGCTGAATCGCGAGCGTCTCGAAGGCGCGTTCGCGATCGTCGAGCATTTCCGTCTGGAACGTCGGCGATTCTCCGGCGAGAACTTTGCGAATGTACAGCTTCGTATCGCGGATGTTGAGATTGCGCGAACCGTCGACGTAGCGTGCCGCGCCGACGCCGAAACCGTAGTAGGCATCGTTCGCCCAGTAGCGTTCGTTGTGGCGACAACGCTGGCCGGGCTTCGCGAAATTCGAGACTTCGTAATGCTCGAACCCGGCACCGCTCAAATTCGTAATCGCGGCCTGATACATCTGCAATTCCAGGTCTTCGCCGACTTCGCGAACCTGCCCGCGCTCGCGCTGTTTCCAGAGCGGCGTCCCTTTTTCGTACGTCAGGCCGTACGTGGATAAATGATCCGGCGCGAACGCGAGTGCCGTGTGCAAGTCGGCTTCCCACTCGGCTACCGTTTGCCCCGGCGCGCCGAAAATCAGATCGAACGACAGCGCCGGTATCTGCGGTCGCACGATCTCCACGGCACGGGCAATCCGTTCGACGCTATGTTGGCGTTCGAGCGATTGCAACACGCGCGTGTGGAACGATTGCACGCCGATACTCAGGCGGTTCACGCCGAACGCGGCCATCACCGCGATCTTCTCGGCGTCGAGGCTATCGGGCGTCGATTCGATGCTGAACTCGGCCACCGACTCCGGCACGATCGGTAGCCATTCGCGAATCGTCGTCAGCAATCGCCGCAACGCATCCGCACTCAGATACGTCGGCGTGCCACCGCCGATGAAAATACTTTCCACCGGTCGCGGTTCGCGGAGTGTTGCGAGTTCCATCGCGAGCGCATCGAGGTACAGTTCGATGAGGTGATCGTTCCCCGCGGTGACGGCGAAGTCGCAGTAGCCGCAGTGGTGCCCGCAAAACGGCACGTGAACGTACGCCGTACGCGGATCGAGCCAGGATGGCAATCGTGATGTCATGTTGCCATCATACTTGCGGCAACGCGGCTTTCGCTTTTTCTTCGGCGGAACTGCCGCGCAAATAGATCGGCTCGAGGCGTAGCAATTCTTCCCGCGTGACCGGCGACATGCGCAACCCGACCGCGAGTAAACTTGCGAGTTGCGGTTCGCGTTCGGCATCGGGCACGACCTTTGCCACGCGTGAAACGAGTGCCGCATGAAGCGCCACGCCTGGCCCCGAAAGTGCCACGTCACTCGCCCACGGTAGCCACTCCGAAGCGGGCACGATTTGAAGTTCGTCGATCGGCAAACCACCATCGAAGCGCTGGAAGTAGATCGCGCCTTGCAGTGCGTCGGCGAGTACCCAGAGGCGTTCGCAGGCGGGCGATTGATGGGCGATCGCGTGGAACGTCGGCACCGCGATTAGCGGGCAACCGGCCGCATACGCCAGCGCCTTCGCGGACATCACGCCGACGCGCAAACCGGTGTAGCTACCGGGGCCGATGCCGACGATGATGCCTGCCAATTCGCGTGGCGTCACGCTCTCTTCCGCTAGCAATCGACTCACGGTGGTGCTTAAAACGCGTGCATGTCGCCGCGTCGCATCGAGCATCGCCACGCGAACGAGTGCATCGCCGCGCGCCAGGCCGACCTGCCCGACGCGGCCCGAAGTTTCGAGTATCAGACGATATTCGGGCATGCGGGGATTTCCTTATGCCACCACGGACGCGACGTACACTTTGCCGTGTTGGTTGAGCCAGATTTCGTCGCCGCGTTCGGCATGTTCCTGCACTTCGCGCAGAAATTTCACCGTCTCGGATTCGTAGCACGGTTCGCTTGGGTCGTCGATCGGGATCACGGCCTCGACCTCAACCGCAATCACATATCGTGACGTTTGAACCAGCCGCGTTCGCTTGACTCGTTCTCCAGGTATTCGCACGATTATCTCCGATTGAAAAAGTGGACGGTTACCAGTTTGGCCACGCCGGCCTGGGCCATGTACGACCAGACCGCTTTGAAGTCGGTCCCGTCGGGTAACATTTCTCGAACCTCAATTGCCGGATTCGGTGAAGCATTAGGACGTTCCGCAAGCAAAATACCGTCGATCAGTCCTTCGACCGCTTGCCATTCCATGATACCACGCTCTTCGAGTCGTTCGGACGCATGCTGCCCCACGATGTATTTCTCTTCCACAACGAGCCTTCGGATGGTGTCATAGAGCGATTCCATCCGTACCTCCGTCGTTTGACAATTTCAATTCGGCGGGCCAGTCGTTGGGTATTCCCGTGCGACCAACGCCGCTGCTTCCGTACTCACAACTCACCACTAATCACTCGCAACAACTCATCGTGAAAAAGCAGTTGATTGTTAATAGTGGATCGTTGTCAGTCAGACCATTACTCGCTTAGCGTGATGCCTAAGACGATGAGGCTCGTCATTACTTTCCCGCTGCTTCCGTACTCACAACTCACCACTAATCACTCGCAACGACTCATCGTGAAAAAGTAGTGGATCGTTAATAGTGAATCGTTGTCAGTCAGGCCGTCACTCGCTTGGCGTGATGCCTAAGACGATGTCGAACTTTGCGGCCACTTCGCCGATCTTGGACTCCTTCATTGCAGCGAAATCGACGGTGATCGAATCGCGTGCTTTTTCGTCGCGAACGGACTTCCAGATGCCATCGCGGGCGTTGCCTTCGTGGCCCTTGATGTAGCACTGCGTCGTCAGCAGTTCCTTGCCGCCCTTTTTGATTTTGACGTGAATGTGCGGCGCGCGGCCGGGGTATGGCACCGGCTTGATCGTGCGGAAATAGTATTCGCCCGTCGACCCCGTGAGGACGCGTCCGAAGCCCTGGAAGTGCTTGTCGCGCTTCTCGTTGTTGTCGGTACCCATGTGCAAGTACGCGCCGTTGTTGTCGCACTGCCAGATTTCGACGAGCGCGTTACGGATCGGATTGCCCTTCAAATCGAGGACTTTCCCGGTGAGGTGCGTGATCGTGCCGACGCCGGGGGTAATGCCGTCGTTAATAATCAACAAGTCGTTGTCGGTATCGAGTGGCAACTTGGTCGGGTAGAACGGGCCTTCGGTTTGCTTCGGGGTCTTGGTCAGTTCCTCGGCAAACGCACCCGGCGCAAACAGCCCGAGCGAACCGAGCGCCGCCGAACCGAGAAACAACCGACGAGTCGGAACGATGAGACGATCCATGACAGAAGCTCCGAAGGGAAAGGAAAACACCCACGGAGATTCTACCAAAAGGAGAATGGAAGAGATCGTGAGAGACAGCGGCGTTACGTTTGGATGACGCTTTCCGGCACTACTTTTGATTCGCTTGACCTGAACTACCATAGAGAGGATGATATTGTGGACACTCAAGCGATTAAATGCGATAATTGCCAAAATGATGATGAATACCGATAGTCTGAAACGACCGTTGCTATCGTGCGGATACCGCCCAGACCTCATAAGGTCCGATTTCCGTTACGGAGTCAATGCATCCGTACCACTGATCGGGTTCGCTCAAATTCCGTTGGATTCTCGTTCGGCGTGCGTTAGCGTACTTACTGCGACTACCCAAACGCAACTCGCTGTGGAAGACTGTCGCCCCCTTGGAACTCCCATTGTTTTCGTAGTCGACGAAAGCAAATTGCAGTGGTGGAAGCAGGGCGCGACATCTGCTGAGTGGATCGAAAATATCGAGTCCCACCAAGTGGCTAATTTTTTCCACACCCACGAGAATGAATTCTCGCCAAAGTCCGTTTATCGTGCGAAAACGCGAGGAAGAGTCCAAAAAGAGCATCAGCTCTCATTCGTGGATTTGGGCCTAATGCCTCTCATTGAAGCAGAAATTGGCGATCAATTGAGTCGTTTGATCGAACGAAATGTATCGCAACTGAAAAAACGACTCGGTTGGGGCGAAGTGACGGATGAGCAAGGTCATTGGTTACTAAAGTCAGTGTTTTGGCTCGTATCCGGCAAAATACTCAGAGATAAGCAAGTACCGAACTTCACAGACATCGACCTCACAGAAGTGGACGACGTTTTTGCTCGTGTTGCCAAACACTACGGTTCCGCTCCATTCAAAGCTGGATCGTTAGAGAAAGTGACAGCGCTTGAGGAAATCGCGAGTGTAGTCGATCAGTTCAGCAGTATGGCACTGACGACAACAGAATCTTTGGGGTACGTCTACGAGAATACACTCATTTCAAAGGAGACTCGTGCATCATTGGGGACGCACAGTACGCCGACATATCTAGTCGATTACATTGTCGGCCATCTCGCGAATTGGATCGAAGAGATTCCAGAGAGCGAGCGAAATGTTTTTGAACCGGCATGCGGTCACGGCGCGTTTCTTGTCGCTGCGATGCGATTGCTAACTGACCTACTTCCACCTGATAAAGCCGCACCGAATCGTCGAGGCTCATACCTTCGCAAGCGACTTCACGGTATGGAGAAAGATCCGTTTGCTATTGAACTGGCTCGTCTTTCACTTACTCTCACGGACATACCGAATCCGGATGGCTGGGATTTATGCGTTGAGGACATGTTCATTGGCGACAAGCTCGCAGAGCAAACTCGCGGCAAAACAATTTTACTTGCCAATCCACCGTACGAAAAATTCAGGAATGATGAAATAACGGTATATGCGAATGCAGGCTCGAAAATCGGCATCAATAACAAAGCCGCAGAGATGCTTCGACGAACTTTGCCAGAATTAAAACCGGGTAGTGTATTTGGAGTCGTGGTTCCCCAGTCGATACTTCACGGATCGCTCGCCGCAGATGTACGGCAATACATGATTGAAAATTTTGAACTTCGAGAAATTTCACTTTTCCCGGATAAGGTATTCGAGTTCTCAGATGCAGAGTCCGCCGTTCTGATCGGCCGTCGCCTACCGGCTCGAACGAGCCAAGATACGAAGCTCAAGTTTCGCAGAATTCTAGAAAGGCAGATGTCCAAGTTTCGGGATAATTACGATGCGCCAAATTCTCGGACTATCGAACAATCTCGTTTCAATTCATCTACGAACTGGGACATGCGAGTCCCCGATCTCGAAAATGTTTGGTTGGCGTTGAAAGACAATCCAACTACGAACGATTTCGCACAGGTGATGCAAGGGCTTACTTACAAAAGCAAAGATTTGCCAGTTGGAGTTAACACATTTTCGGAAACGAAATTTGCAGGTGCTCAACAGGGATTTGCTTACTTTGATCGTGGCTTACAGATTCATCACCAACCCGAATTATATTGGATGAATCTCGCAACAGAAGCCATTCAGGCTTCGCGAGGAGGAGTAACCGTCGGTGTACCTCAAGTGTTAATGAACTATGCAAGGGTAAGCCGAGGCCCTTGGCGGCTGAAAGCATTCATCGATCATCGCGGGCGACCTGTGAATAGTAATTTCGTGACTGTACGCTCGAATGGATGCTCACTCGAAACCCTTTGGGCACTACTGAACTCACCGGTAGCCAATGCATATGCATATTGCTATCTCGGTAAACGCCATAATCTCGTTGGCGATTTGCAGAGAATCCCGATGCCCAAGAGTATTGCATCCGAGGAAATTGCAAATACAGCCAGCGAATACCTGACTGCTGCATCGAATGATGCAGACAACGTTGAGCTTCTTCGGCTCATGCAAAAAGTCGATGCCGCAGTGCTCCGGCAATACGCGATTCCCGTCGAACTGGAGCGAGCGCTTCTGGAACTTTTTTCGGGCTGGAATCGCGTGGGAGTGCCGTTTGAGCAGGATAGGTACTTCCCGTCAGAAATGACGCATCCGATTCGATATTCCGACTTCGTTGCGTACGAATCGGATTGGCGCACGACCAATCGACGACGCAGTGATTTAATCGACAAATTAATCGAAGAAATAATAACAGATTCGGAAGCAACGGAACTCGCAGCACTACAAGAATATGCCGATTATTACATAGCAAAGGTAGCGCCGCGTCCGATGCTCGAATTGGAAAAAATTGAAAAACGCCTTCTCGAAAAAATAGCGAATCGAAAAGAGGGTACGTAATGGAAGGATTCGAGTATCCAGACCGAGCCTACGTAAGACGACATGCGCCAGGCGGATACAAAAGCTACGAAAGTTACCGCGATTGGTTACGCGACGAGTTTGAATTTCGATGCGTGTACTGCTTACACCGCGAACAATGGTATGGTCGTGCAACTACGTTTCACATCGACCATCAAATCCCAGTCGTTGGCGCTCCGCAACTTACTCAGGAGTATACCAACTTACTATACACTTGCGCCACATGCAATACCGCAAAGAATGACACACGAGATCTACCAGACCCATGCGCAATCGCATTTGCGAAATGCATCAGATTTTTAGAAAATGGCATGGTTGAAGCACTCAATAAAACAGGTAAAAAACTAGTTATGGAACTCAATTTGAACAGTCCTAATAATGTTGGCTATCGATCCAGATTAGTGAGAAATCTTGCCATTATAAGATTGCACGATCCCGAACTGTATAGAGAATTTATGGGATATCCCCAAATACTTCCCGACCTCAGGAAGAAAATCGCCCCGCAGAATACGAAGCCAGAAAGCGTCGAAACCTGCTATTTCGCAATGCGCGAACGCGGTGAACTCGACGAAACATATTGATCCGAATTGATTCTGCACCTTGGCTTTTGTCGTTTACACTTTCTCCATGCCGGCCTTGATGTTCCTCAGTGCGGCGATCATTAGCTCGAAGTGCTCCTCGAAGCGGCGGGTGTTGACTTCGGCTTGCACGAGCGTCGCGCCGAAGGCGAACAGGTAGTCTTCGCCGACTTCGGGTGGGCGCAGATACTGAAACAAGTAGCCGCCGAATTGCACGTCGAACAGCACGCGACGATTGATGCCCTGGCCGCCTTTGCCGAGGATCGCGTTCATGCGGTCCATTTCCGTGTGCATGTCGAGCGCGAGTGATGTCCACCACGCGATCTGCGATTCTGCGGTACGGAACGGCACGAGTTCGTCGAGCCGTTTTTGAATCTCGTTGACGTTCACGCCGGTGGCGAGATACACCGCCTGTGCGCCTTCTTTTTTACTCAGGCGAATCAGCGTGGAGAAGTCCAACCCGCCCGGCAGGTTAGTATAATATCGCACCACTTTCGCTTGGTCTTTCGCACGCCGGAACGTCGATGGATCGCGCGGCAACTTCCACACGCAATACGCCAACACGCCGAGAATAACGAGCGCGTTGAACATCGCCACGGCGGCGATCATCACGGGGCCAGATGCGCGCTCTTCGGTGACGAGCGTTTTCAACGGCGCGAGGATCGCCATCGCGCTCGAGGAATGCGCTTCGGTGCGTAACAGTCCGAACGCGCCCGTCAGGAAGCCGAACGCGGCGAACAGCCACGTCGGGCGGTGTGGGTTGACGACTTTCGTAATGAGCGGCTTGCCGACGACGACCCGCAGCACCGCGAACACGGCACCGGACAGTGCCAGGATTTTCGTCAGGTCGGTTAAGTTCCAGTCCATGATTCACCGGGCGATACGAGGGCGTAGCAGTGTCGGGGTATTCGCGGGAATCTCAGTATTCTTGCACGATAACGGTGCCGTCGGCGGCAAACCAGCCATGGCCGTCGATCTGATACACGCCGTCGCAGTTCGCCGCCAGATACCGGCAGACGGCCAAAACCGTCGCATCCAGGTTCACTTCATCGGCGTGGTCGTACGGCTTTCGCAGCGTGACCATTTGCTTCGTCTGAATCACGCGCTCCATCATTGCGGCAAAGTTCGGGCTGTAGTTCATCGTCTCGAGTTCGGCGGCGAAAGCGTTCAAATCCTTCCGCAACTCGTCTTCTTCGGTGAGGTAGCGTTCGAGCAGAAGCGCCGTGCCGTTGCCGGGCAGGTGCAGTTCGCCGGAAGTCCAGCCGAGATCGTCGCCGCGAAAGTGCGGGACGACGACCAGCGACTTCGCGGTGAGGTGTTCGACGAGCGCCACGGGGGAGACGGGCGTTGCCGACAAACCGAATACACGGTGCCACACAGAGTTGCCTCGTGGGGGAAGGTTCGCAATTGCAGGTATTGTAGAAGGCAGTGGAAATGCGTCGGGCCGATCGAACGGAAGTTCGACCGGCCCGACGTGTGAGCAAACGAGTGTCGGTTACTTAATATCGTCGCCGAACAGGTCGGTGATGACGCGGCGCAACATTTGGCCCGTCGTCATACCCCGGCGATTCGCGGCGGCTTCGAGTGCGAGTGCCTGCCAGCGCGGGAGCAACAGTGGAAGTTCGACGACTTCGTGGTCGGATCGAATCTTTTCCCCCAGCGGCGGGGAATCCATCATGACGGGTGCCGCTCCGGTGATCGCGGTCATTGTCTGGGTTCTTCCATCGAGGCGTAGGTTTCAATCGGAGGTTGCGGCGGTTCCAAATCCAGTTCGTTTATCTTATGCACGATTTGGAGCAGCACCGTCGGATTCTGACACTGCAATCAGAATGCCGAACGTCTGGAATTCTCGAATAATTCACAAAACTCTAAAATCCGTGGGAATTCGATCGTGGCTCGGTGTGGGTTGCGTGTAGAGACTGCCTAAAACTCCGGCAATATCTGCCAGGAGTTTTTCAAGCGAAAGGCGATTTTTCGCCTCGGACAGTCGCACAGTCGGCATGTTGGACTCGGTAAATGAGGAAAAATGGGGAAAAAGGTTCGCAAGGCCATTTCATCTGGCAGAATGTTAGGATAATTATCAAGGCTAACCGTTCACGTGCGGTTCATTTGCGAATCGGACATTGGGAGACGACCATGGCAGTTCGACCACCCGACGACAAACGCGAACCGAAGTCGCACGATGGTTCCGACATCCCCGAGTGGCTGCGGACCGACGACTGGCTACAGGTCACGCCGACGCCGAGCGAACTTGTCGGTGAAAATACGTTCCCCATCCCCGACTCGCCATCGCCGGAAGAGATCCTCGAGATCGTCGATACGGACGATGACGACGCACTGTTGTTCGCGGATGATGTGGTTGTCAGCGGGCCGGTGATTAGCAGCCACCCATCGGCGTCCGTACCGAATATGCCGGTCGCCGAGCTACTTTCGCATCCCGACGACGATGATGCGGCCATCGACCTCACCGACTTCGCCGACGCGCCGCGTTTCGGCCCGCCGACGTCGTTCATCCGCAGCCGTGGCGAAGCGGTTCCCGATTCGAACGATGCCATCGGCGGGAACATCCCGACACTACCCACAATGGAGCCGGCATCGGGATGGTTAGGATCCACGACGAAACTCTCCGCGCCGGTTCCGACAACCCCGCCGAAGTCGCTTTCAAAACCTTCGTTACTGCAACCGTCCTCGACGGCGGACATCGATCTGCCGATCGTCCCGACGGAAGAGGCGTCGGACATTTTCAGCACCGCACGACGAGACGATTTTATTAAATCCGGGGCAACCGGCGCGACCGGTTCGGGGCTGTATACGGGAGCCGTTGCGCCTGTCGGCTTCGGCCCCGAATTGATTCAACCGATCCCGATGGGCACGCCGATCGGCGACTCGAACTTGTTCGCCGACTTACAAGAGGAACTCAGCGATTCGCAGAGGTTCGACCGCGACCTAGGAGCTGGCGACGTACGGATCGAAATGGCCGAGCCAGATTTCGGCGAGGTCGTGAAGCCCGCAACCGGTTGGGGTTCGGCTTCCGATGCGGATAAACTGAGGGCGATTCGCCAAGATTCCTCGCCGAAGATCGACGATCGTCCTTTAACCGAAGCCGAACTCGAACTGTTCGGCGGCGACGACCTTCCCGATTTCAACGTGACGGCGATCGGGCAGTCGGGGTCGAATCTGCTCGGGGATCGCACCGTAACCGATCTGGAACTCTTCGACGATCTCCCGACGGGACAGTCGGGGATTAACCTCTCGGATCCGGAGGGCGATTCGGCCGAAGATGAGGCCAACTCTAGCATTTTCGGCAAGATCGACGATTCGCAAGCATCGGGTGGCCGCGATGCGGGGCGGGTCGATCTCGACCAAATCCCGCTTATGGGATCGTCGGACGACCGGACCGATGCGATGTTCTTTGAAGGCGATTTGGCCAGCTCTTCGGTCGTCTTCGGCCAGAAACGTAAGGGCGTCGCCTCGCCGATGGACTTGACCGAAGAGGATCAAGATTCGGTGTTCGCCATGCCGCCGAACCAGAGTGGCGTTCCGGACAGTGGCGATAGCGGGATGATCGATTGGTCGAGCGAGCCGGACAAGATCACGAACCGCCTCGGCGGAACGTCCGACATCGGCCAAAAGACTATCTCGACGCCGATCACCGACGACGACGAATTCGATTCGCTCGTCGCGACTTCGCGAACGAAATCATCCCCATCGACCGATCTCGATCTCGACGACGAACTGTTGAACGAAGACAACATCCACGACGGTTCCGCCGCGATGGCGGCCGCCGGCGTGGCATTGCCTGCCAGCAAAGCCTCGAAACGAACCCCGTCGAACACCAGTTCCAAATACGACACGAAATTTGAAAACGACGAAGAACCGAAGACCAAGAAGCGTGGCGGCGTACTCGTCGGCGCTCTCGGTTTGCTCGCGGGCGTCGGCCTCGGCGCGGGCGGAATGTTCTTCGCCGCGAACGGCGGGAGTGGGACGGGCGCACCAATAGCATCGAACGCCAACCCGCCACCGATCACATCGAAGGTGACACCCGATGTTCCAGCGCCCGCAACAACCGTGGCGATGGCGCAATCGTTGCTGATGGGTGGCGATCCCGTTGCGGCGCTGAAGGCGTTCGAGCAAGCGGGTGCGGACACCACCGAGGTGCAAGCCGGTCGCGGACAGGCACGTTGGCTGGCGCGAGTTCGCACCGCCGATGGCAAATTGGCGGCGAACGATCCCGAACTCGCCAAGGCCGTCGTCGACTTGAACGCCGTCTACAACGCCCCCGACCTGAAGACCCCCGCACAACAGGCGATGGGTGCGAAGGCCGCGCTCAACCTCGGTCTGATTCAGGAAATTACTGGGAAGCCGAAGGATGCCGTCGCAACGTACGATGCCGCCGCGAAGAAGTTCGCCGGGTTCAAAAAGGTGTTCGATTCGGCGAAGCGACGCATTACGGTGATGTCCAAAAAGGCCGACGGCACCGCCGTCAGCGATGCCGACTTCAGCCGGTTCATGCCGCACGACGAAGCGTTTGAAGTTGCGGCGGCGTCTTCGATCGCCTTCGATTTCCCACCCGTGCAAGAGATCGACGACGAAGCCGGTTTCCACTTCTGGGATGCGATCAACTCGGCGGCGAACTGGCAAGATCCAAAGTCGTTCGACAACGCGATTGCGTCGATTAACAAAGCCCGCGCCGCACACGATATCCGCCGCAAAAAGCTCGCGGGGATGGGCCTGAACCCGCTCTCCGATCCGCGCGAGCAATTGTTCCTTCGTGCCTGCGACGAACTCCGCTTCTACTGGACGTTCAAGAAACAAATTTACTCCGACCCATCGGGAATGGAACTCGCCCGCAAGTCCGGCACCTCCGGGGCGCTTACCGCGATGCTAAATGCCGTGAAGAATGGCGGCTCGCAGACGAAGCTCGAAGAAGCGACATTGCTGGCATCGAAACTATCCGACGAACTCAAAGTCGTGCAGAAAAAGGCGAGCGACGATGCCGCCGCATACGTGGTTCAGACGAAAAAACTCGATGAGGACAAGTTGGCACTTCTCGCCGAGAAAAAGAAAGCCGACGACGAAAATGCCAAGTTGGTGACGGCGATCGAAACCGGCAAGAAAGACGTCGATGCGAAAGC
Source organism: Limnoglobus sp. (assembly GCA_043726085.1). Lineage (GTDB taxonomy): Bacteria > Planctomycetota > Planctomycetia > Gemmatales > Gemmataceae > Limnoglobus. Next base: position 2,235 of record JAYSKW010000880.1, on the reverse strand, counting down.
GGCACTACTCGAAACGGCCAAACTCGCACTGGTGAAATCCGGCGACAAGCTGAAGGCCGCCGATGCTGCGCTCGACCCGCTCATCGACAAGCTCAAATTGGCGAAACTCATCGACGAAAAAGAGACCCGCGAGAAGGCGATTATCTCGATCCCCGAGCTTGCGAAGAAGGTCATTCTGCTTTCCGGTACGACGGGGGAAGCCGCCGAGTTGGCGAAGCAGTTGACCGACGCCCGTGCGGAGATGAAGAAGTCGCAAGAACTCGCAATGAAGGCCGTCAAGGATGCGGAAACGAACCTGCTAACGGCACGCAAAGACGCCGATAAGACTATTGCAGATATGCAAGCGAAGCTGAAAGACAATGAAGCGAAAGTGGCGATCGACGTCAAGAAAGCCACCGACGACATCCGCGCCGAGATGCAGAAAAAGCTCGACACGATGATACTGGCATCGACCGAGCGACAGAAGCAATCCGAAGCCGAGTTGAAGAACGCCATCGCCGAACGTGCCATCGAAGCCAAGACCGCCGAGGTCAAGCTGGCGAGCCAAGCCGAGCAGTTCCGCGGCCAGATCGCGGCCGTGCGAGCGGGTGTGATCGTGCCGTTATCCGAACCCGAACAAGCGTCGGCCGACCTCGCCAATGCCTCGTACCTCGCAGGCGTCGAAGCCTACTTCGCGGGCCGCAATTCGGATGCCGAAACGGCGCTAACGAAAGCCGTAAAAGCGAGTGCGACCGACGCACGGTATTGGTACTTCCTCGGGCTATCGAAGTGGTCGCAGGGCCGAACGACCGAAGCCGACGCGGACTTCAAGAAGGGTGCCGAGTGGGAATCGCGAGCGAAGCCTGGTCGACGTCAAATCGGCCTCGCACTCGAACGAATCCAGGGCAACGCCCGCCAAGCCCTCGAAGATCGTCGCCCATAAATACGAGTCATCCCGGTGGGTGTCCGTCTCCCACCGGGACAAGCCCGGTGTCTCCCAGGTGAATTCTATCACGTCGGAAACGAAAACGCGGCGAGGATTTTGTCCTCGCCGCGCTTTATGTGCATCGCTCGAATCAACTGCGGACGAGGCCCTTGCTTTGCAGGTAGTTGATGATCATCGCGACGCCTTCTTGCACGGTTTGCGTGGCGGCGTCGAAGGTCAGTTCGGGGTTCAGCGGTGGCTCGTACGGGTCGTCGACACCGGTGAAGCCCATGCCCTTGCCGGCGGCGACAGCGGCGCGGGCTTGCTTGTACAGCCCCTTCGGGTCGCGCTCTTCGCACGTGCTGATCGGCGTGTTCACGAACACTTCGATGAACGGAATCGCGCCGGCTTTATTGTCGGCGTGAATCGCACGCGCTGCGTCGCGGTCTTTGCGGTACGGGCTGATGAAGCTCGTCAACGCGAACAGGCCGCTGTCGGCGAACAACTTCGAGACTTCGCCGATGCGACGAATGTTCTCTTCGCGGTCGGCGGCGGAGAACGCGAGGCCGAACTTCTTGGCCGACTCTTCCGAGTATTTTCGCGTGTCCATGAGGATCTTCGGACCGGCGTTCAGGCCGAAACGAATGTTGTCGCCGTCGAGGGTGTAGGCCGCGTGGCCACGCGCGATCAGGACTTGTTCGAGCGCGACGGCGATGGTCGATTTCCCCGACCCCGACAGGCCGGTGAACCACAACGTGGCCCCCGATTGCTTGAGCAATTTCGCCCGTTCGTCGCGGGTGACGGTGCCTTCGTGGTAGAATATCTGCGTCGCATTCAATTCGGACATCACGAGCCTTTCGAGAAACGGGAACGAGAATCGTACCAGTACAAGATAGGAAATAGCCCGGCAGTTGGCCGGACCTTCGGAGCGAACCGTTTTGTGCCGGCGACGGGATTCTCCGGATCATCTTTATCCCAACGGGATTTCAGCGATTAGCCCCAGGTCGCGTTTCGCGCACCTGCGGTACGAAGCTCCTTTCCCACGACCCCGATCGGGTCGCAGCGGCGTCCACTCAAGTGGGCGGCACGCATTGCGTAGCGGAGCGCGTCACCCCGATTCGAGGATTGTCTGCATATGGCGGTCCACGCGCTCCGCTACGCAAAGCCTTCGCGTCGCGGCTAATTGAGTCGAACCGAAAATCCCTAAAAGATGCAAACACGCCCCAAAACACGGTTTTGGAGCGTTCGCAATTCGGACTTACGTCGATTCAGTTGGGTGGCAAGTCGGCTTTGTACGATGTTGTCGGTGCGGGGGCGGCAAACGTCGGGTC
>JAYSKW010000879.1:0-5867 GCA_043726085.1 Limnoglobus sp. | reverse complement strand
TTAGGCGTCCGGCAGGTCATGAATTACCTGCTTTGGGGCGGATAACGATGTCGGACTTGGGCAGAGTCGCAGAACGCTCCAGCCGGGCTTCGATCGGTTGCATCTCTGCCTTTGTTAGCCGAACGCCATCCTGATATGTCGCTTCCTCATGATGCACCGTCGGGTGCTGCCCCTCCCATGTCATCCGACGCGTCTCCGACATCATGACCCCCACACTCGTCAATAATGTGCCGCCCCATTTCTGTTCCAGAATCGACCAGCACCGCTCGATCGGGTTGGACTTGCTGTGGTACGGCGGATAGTACACGAGCCGGATTTCCAACCCCGACCAATCGGCAAACTCCACCATACGCTTCAGGAATTGCGTTCGCCGACCCGAGTTGTTCGGACCGTTATCGAGATAGATCACCAGTAGACGAATCGGCGGGCACGTCGATCGAATCCGCGTCCACCACCGCTTCAAACCGTCGATCCAAAAGTCGCTCGTTTCGCGTGAGCCGAAGATCACAGTCAACGCGCCCGTAGCGATCATTAGAATGCCTAACGGCGTCCACTTGCGTGCCGGCGGCGGGTCGTGATCCAGACCTTTCGCCGTTTCACCGTTCGAGTCGGTCCGGGTTTTTTCCCCCACGGGCGTATTCGCCTTCGTTGACCTTCGCCTTCGTATCCATCGATATTTCCAGCGTATCCGGCCCCTTTTCTTCCGCCTTCACCGCCCGGACGTTGGCAAAAATCGCTTCCGTCTCCGGCGTCTTCTTCAACGGTTTGCTCTTCTGAATCCGCTTCAGGCGATAGTTCATCCGGTTGAGAATATTCCGCATCGTCCGCTCCGCCGGCAAGCGATCCTTCGCATACCCTTTCTCCGTTTGCAACGATTCCAGAACCTCGCCCGCCGAGATGTTGCTGTAGCAACGCGACGACTTCAATTCCGGATCGGCCTGCGTACGCGGCTCGACGATGTCGCGAATATCTGCGGCCAATTCCGGGTCGGCGTCTTCGAGCCGCGGGCGACCGCGGGCGGCAAAATTCTCGACGCAGCGGATGCCGCGTTGCCGTTCGTGCTGACCGGTGGTGATGTTGGCCCGTCCCCAACCGAAGCGTCGCTCGGCGCGTCGGGCGTTGCCGTCGCAGAGCCGGGCAGTGACTTCGGCCTGGAAGAGTCGCCGTCGGTGCCCAGTGAGACTGTGGGCCGCGAAGCGAATCAGGTCGTCGGTGATGGAGTCGGACATGACTCGGACTCGAGGGAATGGGTCGTCGGATGCTACCATCTTACAAAACGGATGACCCCCAGAAAAAACTAAACAGGGTAAAACTCTACGTGCCGAACGCCTTACTGGTCGCCGGATTCGTTGAAAGTGATCGTGTACCGCAGCACGCCGGGTGCGACGCGGAACGTCACGCTCGTCGAATCGTCGCCGCGGGATCAGCTTCAGCCGAAAGTGTCGACGTATTTTTACCTCAAGCCTGGCGACGAAATTCCGCAATCGAAACCGCACCTATTCGACATCGCGACGGCGAAAGAAATCGCCGTGTCAGACGAACTCTTCCGCAACCCGTGGGACGTCAGTTTCGATCATTGGTCGCCCGATAGTTCGCGGTTCGCGTTCCTTTACAATCCGCGCGGGCACGGCGGCGTTCGCGTCGTTGCCATCGACGCGAATACGGGAACCGCGACGGCGATCATCGATGAGCCGTGCCAGACGTTCTTCGATTACACGAACAAGCTCGTGCTGCGTTACCTCGATAAAACCGACGAGATATTGTGGATGAGCGAACGCTCCGGCTGGAACCACCTGTACCTCATCGACGCGAAAACCGGTGCAGTAAAAAACGCGATGACCACCGGCAAGTGGGTCGTGCGCGGCGTCGATTCGATCGATATCGAGAAGCGCGTTATTCGATTTCGTGCGTGTGGGATCGTGCCGAAGCAAGACCCGTATCACGTGCATTATGCGCGGGTGAATTTCGATGGCACCGGCTTGACACTCCTCACCGAAGGCGATGGCACGCACGAACTGCGCGACTCGCCCGATTCGCGATTTACCCTGGATACCTTTTCGCGCATCGACCGTGCGCCGGTGACCGAACTGCGTAAGACATCGGACGGCTCGCGGATACTCACCGTCGAAACGGCGGACATTTCGCAACTGACAAAAGCGGGGTGGCGCGCTCCCGAGCGGTTCGTGGCGAAGGGCCGCGATGGCACGACCGACATTCACGGGATCATCATCCGCCCGACGAACTTCGACCCGAAGAAAACGTACCCCGTCATCGAATACATCTACGCCGGTCCGCACGATCATCACGTACCGAAGAAGTTCGCGGTGACACTGGGCCGTCAGCGGATTGCGGAACTCGGTTTTATCGTCGTGCTGATCGACGGCATGGGCACGAACTGGCGGAGCAAAGCGTTCCACGATGTCTGTTGGAAGAACCTCGGCGACGGCGGTTTCCCCGACCGCATCGCCTGGATTCATGCGGCGGCGGCACACGACCCGACGTTCGATTTGAGCAAAGGCGTTGGCATCTTCGGCGGCTCGGCCGGCGGGCAGAACGCACTCCGCGCGCTGCTGATGCACCCGGAATTTTACACCGTCGGCGTCGCCGACTGCGGCTGCCACGACAACCGCATGGACAAGATCTGGTGGAACGAGATGTGGATGAGTTGGCCGATCGGCCCGCACTACGCCGAGCAATCGAACGTCGTGCAAGCCCATAAATTACAGGGAAAACTGCTGCTCACCGTCGGCGAACTCGACAAGAACGTCGATCCATCGAGCACGCTACAAGTGGCGAACGCGCTGGTGAAGGCGAACAAAGATTTCGAGTTGATCGTCGTGCCGGGCGGCGGACACGGTGCGGGTGAGTCGCCGTATGCGGCACGCCGCCGCATGGATTTCTTCGTGCGGCACCTACACGGCGTCGAACCGCGAAAGTGAAACACTCACTTCTTAGGCTTGCCCGGCACGACCGGCGTGTCGTCGGCGTTGCCCCACTCGGTCCAGCTTTGGTAGTAATTTCCGACGGACTTCGCGCCCATCAGTTCCATCGCGAACACCATTACCGAGGCGCGCCCGCCGGACTGGCAATGTGCCGCCGATGGCTGATCGAGCGCGATGCCAGCATCGGCGAACAGTGCCTTTAACTGTGTGGCAGTCTTGAAGCGTTGCGTTGGCTTGTCGAGCAGGTCGCTCCATTCGAGTTGTTTCGCGCCGGGGATCGCGCCGGCCCGTTTGTTGTTCATTTTCTCGTCGCCGCAAAACTCTTTCTCCGAACGCGCATCGACGATTTGCAACGATCCCTTCTTCAGCGATTCGAGTAATTGATCCTTGGTTGTCAGGCGATCTGCACGCACTTTGGGTGCGTACGCGATTTCTTTCGGCGTCGGTTCGTCGGTAGTTGTGGCGTGCTTACCGGCCTCCCAGCCGGTCCAGCCGCCGTTCAGGAGTCGGACGTTCTCGATGCCCCAGTAACGCAAGATCCACCAGATTCGTGCGGAATCTTTCGCGGAATTATCGTCGTATACGACGACGTGCGAATCGGCATGGATACCCAAACCGCCGATACGCGAACCCCAACCCTCGGCATCGGTCCCGTGGCCGAACGCCTTCGCCCATTGGCCGTGATCGACCCAGCGAGCGTCTGGAATATGCCCGGCTTTGTACTTCGTCGCGGCGCGGGCATCGAGAATGATGATGTCCTTCGCGACCGGTTTCGCGAGTTCCGCCGGTTCGATCAGTAGTTCCGCACGCGGATATTTCGCATCGTCCGCACGGGAAACTCCAAGACTGCACGCAACGATAACAATTGCAAGAACGCGATTCATGATGTCACTCGTGTTTGACGGAAACGGCGGTAACCGAGGATCGGCAGTGCGGCAAGCACCAGTGCGAATGCGGCGGGCGCGGGCACGGAGTTGGTGTCGAGCGGTTGTTCGGTCAGCAAGAAATACGAGGCACCATCTTGCCCCTGCCGCACTGCGAGGATGTCGCCGCGATCGCTGACGGCGAGCGCACTCGTGAGCGTCAGGCCGATGCCACCGCCGCCGAGAATGAGGTCGTTGAGGTCGCGAATGCCGTTGGTGGCATCCCAGACGAACGCGCGCGGTTCGAGGCCCGCGTTCTCAGAAGTACCGACGACGATTCCCGATTGCGTGATCGAAGTCGCCGAGGCGTTGATGCCGCCGAGGGTGCCGAGATCGAGGAAGCCCGCACCCGGTTGCCAGAGAAACGCACCGGTGGTGCCATCGCCGCGATCGCTCGCACCGACGATGGAATTGGCATCGTTAATGCCGTTCGCACGGCCCGCCGCATTGGGGCCACCGAGGCCACCGAGATCGGTTAAACCGTTGGTTTGCGTCCAGAGAAACGGGCGACTCACACCCGCCGGCGAGTCGCTGACACCGACGATCGCGCCACCGAGATTCACACCCGTGGCTGCCGAGTTCGTGTTGTTCAGCGAACCGAGGCTGACCATCGTGCCGGTTTCGGGTCGCCAAAGGAACGCCTGTTTGAAAGCATTGCCGGGAGTTTGGCTGTTGCCGACAACCCAACCCACCTGGTTGACCGCCGCCGACGCGGACCCGGTTCCGCCGAGCGTGCCAAGGTCGGTCATACCGATGCCGGGCCGCCACAAGAAGCTATGCACGACGCTGTTGGCCGGGTTGATGCGGCTATCGCCCGCCACCCAGCCGACTTCGTTTAAGGCTGTCGCCATCGAGAACGCACCGCCGAGCGTACCGAGGTTGATCGGGCCGCTGCCAATATCGAAGCGGAACGCCCGCACGCCTTCGCCGGGGAAATCGAACGACCCCGCAAACTGCCGGTTGCCGTTGAAGGCGGTCGCGCGGATGCCGAAAGTGGCTTGCAAGTCGTAGGCGTAATAGTCGGCCCGTGCCGACTGCGCGAGCAATGCGACGGCAACCACCACACCGAGGCGGTAAGTCATAGGTGTATCCGCATAAGCCGGACGCGGACCGTTCGCCAGTGCCAAACAGGCGATGCTCCCTACGCCTCGTCCTGTGGCAGTGAAGGGAGCCGGTTATTCCGTCGCAAGAAATAGTATGGCAATTTTTACAGCCGTGTAAAGGGGAACGTGATCGCGACAGAAATTACCGAGTTACTTCAGGCAGATGAACGGCCTTAATTTGTCCAGGGTCTTTGCGCCGATGCCGCCGACTTTACGCAGGTCTTCGATGCTGTCGAAGGGTTTGGCTTTACGGGCGTCGATGATGCGTTCGGCGATTTTCGCTCCGATTCCGGGCAATCGCTGGAGTTCTTCGAGTGTCGCGAGGTTCACGTTGATTGTGGCATCGCTTGCGGTGATCTTCTTTGCGCCATTGATAGCGGGCGGAACCACGGGACGGCGTTGCAGGCGTTCGACTTGCGGTTCCTCGTCTTTTACGTGAACCCATTTGCGTAACTTATCGAGCGTTTTCCCGCCGATGCCGTGGACCGCATCGAGATCGTCCACCGAAGTGAACGGGCCGCGTTCGTGGCGATACGTCAGAATCGCGTCGGCCATATTCGGGCCGACGCCGGGGATTTGCAAAAGTTCCGTGCGTTCGACGCGGTTGAGATCGACCGAGGCTTGCGGCGCGGCAGGCTGTTGCGCCGTCGGTTGTGTGGCGTATCGTTCGCCGTAACCGCGAAAGAGGAGGATCGCGAATGTAAGCACGAACAGAACGACTACGACGTGCGTCCGGGAATTGGTCTGGGGTAGTGCGGTGGCGTCCATCAGCCATTAAAGTCTAGGAACTGTCCGAAATTTACTTCCCGGATTGGCTTTTTTGGCACGTGGTTTCTTGGTAATCTGGGGCAGTTATGATCCTCCGGATGTTGCTCGGTCAGGATGCCGCCATGCAAATT
>JAYSKW010000878.1:0-3531 GCA_043726085.1 Limnoglobus sp. | reverse complement strand
GGGGGGGCGGGGGGGATGGCCACGTTTGTGAGATTGAAGATTCCCGGCGTGCCGCTAAGGAGTGCCGCACTAATCGCCACATTACCGCCGAGGTTGTTCGCGGTTGGGATGACCGTTTTCGCGGTGCCATCGGCGAGCGTCTGGACTGTCACCGGGTTGGCACCGGCGAAATTGACTGAGGCACCGGCAGCCGGTGCGCTGAAGGTGACGTCGGTACCGGCACCAATCGGGTTGCCGAAGGAGTCGGACACTTGCACGCGTAGCGGTGCGGTGTACGCCTTGTTGACGATGGCGAACTGCCCGTTTCCGCTAACGACGCTGACGATCGAAGCGACACCGGGGGTGTTGCTGAGCGAGAACGCGACGGTGCCGAGCGTCGGGTTCGAGGCGACGATCTGGAACGGCCCCGTCTTGCTGTTGGCCGTTACCGGCAGCGAGATACTGCCTGCGGCATCGGTGACGAACGTTTGCGAGGTAACACCCCCAGCAAAGGTCGCCGAGGCTCCTGCCGACGGTGCGGTGAACAAGAACGGCACCCCTGCGACCGGGTTGCCCAAATTCGTGAGAGACAGCACGAGCGGATTCGTGTAGGCTTTGCCGACGACGGCAGTTTGATTATTACCGGCGCTGACCGAAGGCGTGCCGACGAGGGCACCGGCCCCGCCGAAGTTCGTGTTTTGCAGCGTAAAGAACACCGAACCGGCACCGCTCGGCACGGAAACGATGACTTTGTAACTACCGGCTTGATCGTTTGCGACCGCCGAGACCGTCGATGTGCCAGCCGCTTTGGTGACGACGACGGCGGAGGTTCCCCCACCGTTGAGGCCCGCGCTAGCCGTGGGATTCGGCGTGTTGGGTGCTTGGAAGGTGACCGCAGCACCGCTAACGGCGGTGCCGTTCGGATCGCTGACGAGCACTCGCAAAGCGGTGCCGAATGGCAACGATACGCCGACCGCTTGGCCATCGCCCTGCACGATTGACAAGGCGTTTCCCACCTGCACCTCGAAGGCACCGATGTCGGCCTTGGAACCGACGACTCGGGCGAGGCCGCGTTGATCGGTCGTTAAACCCGTCGAAGGTGTCGTGCTACCCATGTTAATTACGGGGCTGCCCACAATCGGGGCCAGTGTGGGTGTCGCGCCACCGTTGAGCTGTGCGGTACCGAGCAACGGGTTGATCGGCGCGTTCTTCGTGCCTCCCGTGTCGGAGGCCACTGCTGTGAAGTTAGTCAGCGGAACCACGCCGAAGAAGTTGAACCCCTTCGATAGTGTTGCCCCACCCGAGACACTAAAGTCCGAGATGTCGCTGATCGCTGCGGTGTTCGTGTTCTGTGCGACGATCGAGTGCGTGATACTGAGTGTTTTGGCTTGAATCCCACCGGCGCTCGCGATGCCAAACGTCGATTGATTGAGCGTGACAGTCGAATGCTGGACGGTGACATCTGTACCGGCAATGCCACCACCGGCACCGGACTTGTTGTTCGTGACGGTCGAACTGATGACTTCGACCTTGGAACCTTGAACGCCACCACCCGAACTCACGGTAAATTGACCGTCGTTCCCCGCGATGTAGCTATCGACGACGCGAATGTTACCGTTACCCGAACTCACGCCACCGGTCCCGCCGCTCGTCGCGACGTTATTAGTGATAGTGGATCGCGTGAATGTCGCTTCGGACCCGTTGAACGCACCGGAACTACCGAGGCCCATACCGACGTTTGAATCCAGTACGGTGTCGTTGAATTCAAAGGTGCCGGTGAACGTACTGACACCACCCGTGCCACCTACCGATTTGTTCTTGCTGATATTGCTCGAATTAAATTGCAGGAACGCTGCGAAAGTGTTTGCGACGGCACCGCCATCGACTTGTGCAACGTTATTCGTGAACTTGGTATTCGTGAAGATACCATTCGAGATCGCGCCTGACGTACCATTAAATCGAACAGCACCGCCACTGCCATCCGCTGTATTAGCGTTGAACACGCTGTTGTTGACTGTTAATGCGCCGCCACCTGCGACGTAAATCGCTCCGCCATCCTGCGCCGCCCCTGACCCTTTCGCCGAACCCCCAAGTAAGGTCAAGTCGTTGATCGTCAATGCGATGCTGGTCGGACTACCGTTCAACTCAAAGAAACGAAAATCGGTCGAACCGGCGGCACGCGTTAGCGTTGCGGCGTTACCGTTCACGGTTATCGCATTTTTACCCGTACCGTCGATCGTAATCAACGGGAGGGCATTGCTGCCATTTCCCGACGAATTGTTCGGCCCAGCGAAGGAGTAAGTCCCACCGGGGAACAGGTTGATCGTGTCCGCTTGACTGTTCGCGGCCGCTTTATTGAAGATGCCGATGAGCTGCGCGAGCGCTCCGGAACTATCCGCCGCAGGGTCGATCGTCGCCGTGAAGACGGCCGGAGTCGTCCGGTCTTCGAGCGACTCGAAGCCGATACGAGGAAAAGCAGGGCGATCGAGCGGCTTGGGGGTAACGCGACCCACACGACTCGTGAACAAACGGCGGAACGACATAAAACACCTCGCGAATGGAGAACGGGGCGCGCCGACACGGATGAGTTTCGATGATTATCCGCAGCATAAACGCGGTTACAAGGCAACTTCGGTAGTCTGGAGGAAATATGCGCGCGCCGCAGACGCACGCCACGAACTCAATCGTTACAGGAGGCGAATTTCTTCGCCAATTATAACGATTCCATCGTTACGACGGATTGGATGGCCGCGCGGTTTGCGCAGATTCTTCAATAACTCAAAAGTGAGCCGCAACCCGAAGTCTTCGCATCGGGCCTGTCGCACTACTTCTTCTTCCGCTTAGGCTTCGTCGATTCTTCGCGGACCGGAATCGGAGCGCGGATCGTCGATGGCATCATCGTGGCAGGGCCGACGAGGTAGCCGTGCGGTTTGAGTAGCACCGCGAGTTCGTCGGCTTGCAGGAATGCGACGGGGGTATCGACGCCGGCGATGCCGATCGATGCGTACCACATCCGTTCGCGATCGCGCGGGTGCAGCACATCGGGGTCGATCTGAATTTCGCGCACGAGATCTTTATCGAACTTCAAGGTTTTCAGATGGCTGGCGAGTTTCCGCCACGTGATGCCGGTCGATACGACGATACCGCCGGTCGTCTCAACCTTGCGAGCGAGTGCGATGTGGAACGTACCTGGTAAGCGGTCGACAGCGAAACCGTTATCGCGTATCGTTTCGAGTAACTCAATGATCCCGTCCATGACACTCCGCCCGAATGAACGGGTAGCAATCCGTTACGATGTTTCAGACACAATACTAATCTGCCCAAACTACCACAACTGCCAAGGGTTCGGATACTGCACTATTTACGCATTCTAGTAATGCGACAAATGGCCGCACGGTTTCCTACACTAAAGAGTGAACAGTTACCAAAAATGATCTGACAGGATTTACAGGATTGGCAGGATGAGTAGAAGAAATGTCTCGTCTTGCTTTCTAAATCCTGTTCCATCCTGTAAATCCTGTCTTAATATCGGGTAAACTACGAAAGGAAACG
>JAYSKW010000877.1:0-2128 GCA_043726085.1 Limnoglobus sp. | reverse complement strand
CTTGTGTGAAGTTCTGGTAGTGCTTCGCCAGGTCGGTGGGCATGTCGATGAACGAAATGTTCGGCTGACGACCCATTGTCATAAACACCGCCAGCGCGAGATCGTGGAACGAACGGGCCGTGCCGGTGCCACTGTTGTAAACGCCGCCGACGTGGTCGTGCTGCCCGAGCCAGATCAAGTGATTCACGCAATCGTCGACGAACACGAAGTCACGCAACTGACCGCCATCGGGGTAGTTCGCGTCGGTCGAACGGAACAACTTCATGCCGCCGGTGGCGACGATCTGCTTGTACGTCTGGAGTGCCACGCTCGACATGCGGCCTTTGTGGTTCTCGCGCGGGCCGTAGACGTTGAAGAACTTCAACCCCGCCCAACGTGGCGGACTCGTTGCTTGCGATAGCGCCCAGATGTCGAAGTCGTTCTTGCTTTTGCCGTAAAGATTGAGTGGCACGAGTTGCGTCGGCGGCGTGCGGTCGTCGAATCCTTGGGTTCCATCGCCGTAGGTGGCGGCACTCGACGCATACAGAAACGGCACGCGCTGCGTCGTGGCCCACGTCCACAAATCGCGCGTGTAACCGATGTTGTTGCGGGCGAGATAATCCCAGTTCGCTTCGGTGGTAGCACTGCACGCGCCGAGGTGGAAGATCGCCTCCGGCTGCCACTTCCCGGCCTGCAATTCGCGCAAAAACAGATCGTGCTCGACGAACGCGAACCGCTTTAGCCCCGCGAAGTTCATCGCCTTCGCTGCGGTCAGCGGGTGATCGACGAGCAGCAAATCGTGCCCGTCTTTAGACAGTCGATGCGCGATATTCGAGCCGATAAATCCGGCGGCCCCGGTGATCGCAATCATGGTCTGGCTCCGTCGTTCGACACTACGAGGACATCGCAGTTGCGGTAAAAATCGTAGCGGCGGGCGACGATGCGGTGCGGCGTGGCCACAGTCCCCGCGAGTTGCGCAACCCACACCGGTTCGGGAACGAAAAGGTACGCGGGCAGCGGTATCGCGAGGAACACCCGTGCGGCCGGCGCATCGAGCATTCGCTCGACTTTGCGCTCTGCATAAAACGTCACGCTCGGTTGCGTGTAGTCGAGGCTCGCGATGCGAATCTCGCGGTCCGGCTGCTTCACACCGGCACTGGACACGAGTTGTTTCGGTGCCTTCAATCGATCGACTTCGACAGCCGGAAACGCCGCGAGGAAGCCGACGAAAAGCACCGCCGTCACCGCGAATGCGATCGTCGCACTTTCTCGGCGATTTTTCAAAAGGTAGACCGCCATCGCGATGGCACCGACGACGGGAATCGCACCGATGGATGACCACTTCGCCAACCCCGGTACGATCCGCATTCCCTTCAAATCGAGCGGGATTTCCCCGCCCACGATCAGTAACCCGACCGCCACCACGACGCCGATGATCGCCAACGACGCGATCGCCAACGGCATCACCCAGCGTGCGGGCTGAACGCGATGGCTCGCCCATTGCACGAGGAATCGTGCCGTCAGAATCGCAATCGCCGGGTACAGCGGCGCGATGTAGTTCGGCAGTTTTGTGGCGGCGATCGTGAAGACGTTGAGATACACGGCGAACCAGCAGAGCAGAAACCGACCTGCACGGCGCTCTGTAATTTCTAACACGCTTTGTGCGTCTTTGACGCCGTACCAGATCGCGCCGATGAGGAACACGCACCACGGCGCGAAGAACGCAAACAGTGCCCCGATGTAATACACCACCGGCCCGCGATGGCCTTCCATCGGGCTGAGGAATCGGCTCGCGTTTTCGTCTTTGAAGAACGCGAGATACGCCCCGCGTGTCTCAGCGATCACCAGCCCGTACCACGGCACCGCGACCAACGCCCACAGCAACACCCCGCGCACGAGCCGGAAATCCCAGAGCCGTTTCAGTTCGCGATTCCACGCGAAGTACACCAACACGATTAGTGCCGGAAACGCCAAACCGGCGGGGCCTTTCGTCAGCATCGCCAGCCCGCTCGCCACCGATGCCGTGAAGAACCAGCTTCTACCGCCGTTCTCGTGGCCGATCCAGAACAGGAACATCGTGAGAGTGGTGAAGAAAATGAACGGCGCATCGGGCGTGGCGGCGTGCGAGAGTTTGCAAAATTCGATCGCC
>JAYSKW010000876.1:0-6912 GCA_043726085.1 Limnoglobus sp. | reverse complement strand
TCATGGTCCCAAATAAAACCACGAGTTTGTCACGTGATTATATCGCATTGGGCGACTTCAATATCGAACCGTTCGACGAACTTTTTGAGAAGAAGTTGTACGCATTTCGAGATCGGGAGCGATCTCGCCAGAAACCACACCACAGCGACGTGGATGTTAGCCGATTGAGGCTTTATAACTGTAGCTGGAGGCACTTGGGCGAAGAACATCCTCACAGATTGGATGTCACATTAGGCCACGCAGGAACGTATTATCAAGCCAGCACGCGAACGTGGCGAACGTTCGATCAAGTGCTGGTAACAGGAGGACTTTTATCGGAGAAACCACCCTTACTCGACGAGTCGCAGTTGTTCGCACGAACGGATACCGGTAACCTAACTACTGAAGGCAAGCCGAAAAAATTCGAGTTCGTCAATGGCGTTGCGTCTGGGATATCGGATCACCTCCCTATCACGGGCAGGATCATTTTAAGTTGAGGGCGTCTCGATGAGCGAAATGGAAACGATACTGCGGAACGCGATGGAATCGCGGCGATCGAAGGTCAATGTCGCATTGACGGATCTAAACAATATTGTCGTTGAAATGTCACAAGCAGTTGCAGCTGTCAGCGACGGAAGAGCAACGTTAGTCCTTCAAAAAGTGAGGTCAACTCAAGAAAACCCTGTTTATGCGCTACTCTTTATGTCCGATGACGATGAGACTGAGATTCGAATTTTTAGCTTAAGCGAGTCGGGTTATCCGGTTAATTGCTCGGAATCCAGCAATTCCTTAGACATTTGGCACAAAAAACTGATGTCGGCTGCCGATTTACGAAAAGAACTTGTCCCCTTATTATCGGATCCTGCTTCCAAACTCGTACGGCTAATCGAATATATCTCTCTACCTTCTCTACCTAAAGACAATCGGTTTATGGAAGCGGAAATACCTTTTTAGCGTGATCACACAAGACTTGGAATCGATGTAAAAGGTGTGACTGAGCACCAAAAGCCGTCCTATCCGTTATCAATGCGTGTCGAAGCGGTGGACCATTCGGCGGCTGTTGATGTCGAGGGCTTCGAGGATTTGCAGGACGGTGTCGATGGGGACGCGGTGGGCTTTGGCCCAGGCGATCACCGTCAGATTTTCGTAGCCGCACTTGAGTTTATCGACGATCGGTTCGAGCAGGTCGCGTTGGTCTTGAAATTGATGTTGCAGCAGGCCGAAATCGCCGCGGTCGAGTTCCGTCCAGAAACATTTGCCTTGCAGGTGTTCGAGCCATTTCGCCCGTAGATAGCCCGACCAATGATCGCGTACCCAATTCCGGATGGCCGATTCGCCGAGATCGTAGCCGACTTTCTCACTTTCGAGCCATTTGAATTTGTCTTCTTCGGAGCGGCAATCGACGTGAATGCTCAGTTTCGCGCACAGGTCCGATTCGCTCGTGAGGAGCGAACATTCCGATACGTCTGGCATGTTTTTCGCGGCAACCATAATCGTGTGGGTAACGAGGGAAGGTAGGCTACTTAACAGACGGGCGGCAACCCGTCAGAGATTCTCTAATCATAAGCGAAGGATTACGTCTGTTACAACTAACTTCACTTTATTTTGCCAAATATCCGCCGTCGACGAATAAAACTTGGCCCGTGACGTAACTTCCGGCCTCGCTGCACAGAAACAAGGCTGGCCCCATCATCTCTTGCGGATCGCCCCAGCGGCCCAGTGCCGTGTGGTCCGCGAACGCATTTTTCTCGTCTTCCGAGAGTATCGCCATCGGCATATCGGTCAGGAATGGGCCGGGTGCGATGCAGTTCACAGTCACATTGTAAGGCCCCAAGTCGAGAGCACTTGCGCGGCACAATCCAAATAGCGCCGATTTCGTTGCCGAGTACGCGCTCCGCTTCGCCTTCGATACCTGCCCGAAGATCGACGAAATGTGGACGATTCGCCCCCAACGTCGCGTTTTCATGCCGGGTGACAGCGCCCGCGTTAGTGCCATCACCGACGATAAATTCACTTCGAGAATGTTATCCCAAACGTCGTCGTCGATGCCGTCGATCGGCTGCGGGTGGTTCATCCCGGCATTATTGATGAGAATGTCCACCTTCCCCATTTTTGCGAGCGCCGCATCGGCGAGTGCTCGCACGCTCTCTCTATCGGCCACATCGGTCACGAAGTACGCACCGGATCGGCCGGTGCCATGCAAAATTTCTTCGAGCGCGCACTTCAGTTGATCTTCGCTACGGCTGGCGATCACAATATCGGCACCGGCTACGGCCAAACTGCGTGCCATCGCTTTGCCGAGGCCTTTGTTCCCGCCAGTGATGAGTGCGACTTTCCCGCGCAGGTCGAACAATGCGTTTGTCATCGGTTGCACTCGTGAGTTCGCGTACGCCTAAAATGATTGATAACTTCCGCACCGCGTGGAAGCAACGGCAAACGACGTAGAATACGCGAATGAGCGCGAACCCCAAAATCTCCCACCGCGTGGCCCTTCTCGAAAGCGTGCCGACGGGCGAGTTGTTAATTCACGAACTTTACCGCAGTATTCAAGGCGAATCGACGTTCGCGGGGCTGCCGTGCGTGTTCGTTCGCACTTCGGTTTGCGATCTGCGCTGTTCGTGGTGCGACACGCCCCACGCCTTCAACAAAGGCGTGCGCATGACCCGCGCCGAGGTGCTGGCCCAAACGCTGGCGTTCGACTGCCCGCTGATCGAGATCACCGGTGGCGAACCGCTCTTGCAACGCGAAGTGTTGCCGTTAATGACGGAACTTTGCGATGCGGGGAAGACGGTGTTGCTCGAAACGAGCGGCGCGCACGATGTTTCCGCAGTCGATTCGCGCGTGCGTATTATCATGGATTTGAAGTGCCCCGATAGTGGCGAATGCGAACGCAATTTGTGGGCGAATCTCGCGCATCTGAAGCCGAGCGACGAGATCAAGTTCGTGGTCGCATCGCGGCGCGACTGGGACTGGACTGCGGACACTGTGAGGAAACACCGCCTCGATACCCGCTTCAACGTGCTCGTCTCGGCGGTGTTCGGGCTGGCCTTATGCAACCTCGCCGACTGGATACTGGCCTCGCAATTGAACCTGCGAATGCAACTGCAAATGCACAAGTTCATCTGGGAGCCAACGGCACGCGGCGTGTAGCTACCTGTGAAGTGGCAAAAGATTCGACGGCTATTGCGTTCCACACGGACGGTCGTCCGTGGGCGTTGATGCTCATCTTCTGCACGATTTCGCGTTCGATATTGGCGAAATGATTCATACTGGTTTGCGTGACGCCGGAAGGAAAACGGCCGGGCTGACGTGGAAAAGCGCCGCGAGGGCGGTCATTTGTTCGGGTGTCGGCCGCCGCTTGCCCGACATCAGGGCGGACACGGTGGACGGGACGATTCCCGCTCGCTGGGCAATTGCGGCCCCGGTCAACCCGTTGGCGTCGGCCAGTTCCCGAAGCACTTCCGCGGGCGTGGCATCCGGAATCGAATGGTGCTCACTCTCGTAAACGTGAATCAGGGCGGACAGCGTATCGAGATAGGCTTCTTGCCCAGCGTCCATTTCCTGGGTGAGCAAATCGTCCACGGTAGCCAGTGCGTCGGCCAGTTCGCTATCGTTTGCGATGCGCACGAGGGGGAACCGACGGACTAACTCGAAGTACGTGCCCAACATCGGCCGGCGCGTGATTGTGGGCATGGGTCAAATCCTCCGCTTCGGGTCTGATTTCTTCTTGCGGCGGGGTGGCGGTTTGTGGCAGCCGCAGTCATCTTGCCACTGCTCCTGATCGTCGTATTCGGTGTGCGTCATGAACCGCAGAACGTATACCGTACGGGTTTTGTAGTGAACCCGAGTGGCCAGCCGGTATTTGTTCCCAGCGATGTTAAAAATCGTGCAATAACCGACGGGACTGGCATTTCCAAATGTCGCCCGAACATCGGCGAACTTTGCCCACTCGGCCGATTGCGCGACCTTGTACCATGCCCGCAGCGGGGTTTCTGCCTCGGGAAATGTCAGCCAGAAATCCCGCAAGCGGCGGATCGCGATCACCACCACGGGATGACCTCCGCGATAGAGAGAGTATCGGATACACACCGAATAGTACTTCGCAAAATGCGAAACAACAAGGGTGAATTCGCATTTTGCGACGACACACGTTTCGGAACCGCTCATATCAGGTCATAAAACCAGGGCGTTGCCTCAGATGACCTTGACCATAGCTGCTAATCCCAACCCTAAAAAAAGCAGGGTACCAAGACAGCCACCCGATCCCGTACTGTCCGTCGAGATCGCGTTGGGCAAGTTGATCTTGAAACCGCAGTTCCGACACTTGGTGGTACTCCCGAGAGATGACTCGCGAAAGTTATGCGTGCCCTTGCATTTTGGGCAAACCACTTGGTAAGTAGATTTATTGATCTTCGTCGCGTTCAGTTGGATTGGCTTCGCGTCTGGATCAGATTCATTGGGAACGCTCACTATCGCATTACACATGGGACAATATTGCCGATTGCCAGCCTCATTGGGTGTCGCTCTCATCGGCGTTTCGCAAGAGTCGCAACGGAATACGATCATAACTGGAAGCTCGTGTTGTAGTTCAAATACTCAGACTTCGGTCGGACACTCATTCGTACTTCGTGATAGATAGCGATAACCGAATGGTCAGATGTCTGTCAATAATCGATCGCGAGGTGCCAGCGGACGCCGGCTCGATCCAGCCCGACGAGTACTTCCTCGTAATGCTGGAGGTCGGATGTCACGGCGGCAACTTTGCCTTTGGTCGCCAATTCGCCCACGCGGGCCAGTAGTGCCCGGACGGTTTCGAGGCCATCGGCCGCTGCGAACCACTGCTCGGGTGGGAAACCGTCCGGCGGCAGGTCGATCCCTTCGTACTCGAAAGTGGCGGCGGCCTCCTCCGGGCTTTCGCTGAGGAAATCCTCTAGTGGGCGGACCTTGGCCTCCCGGCACAATCGCTCGATGACGCCATCGCGAACGTGCGCCAGTGCCTTGCCGTCCACGAAGCAATCGAGGTCGGGGACCGGGCGCTCGGGGACAATGTAATACGCCACGCACATCGGATTGTCCTCGATTCAACGCCCCATGAATTATTCCGCGTTCAATATGATCCGACGACCATCGCCGCGTCAATCTTTGAAATACAAAATGCGGAAGTGCTGTGGACGGTCTGCAAACGCACCCACACGATTCCCTGTAGTCAAAAAATCGGAGACGATTCGACGTAAGTCGGCTTTTGCGACGTGCGCAAAGTGACGCAAAAGTGTCGCGAAATGACATAGAAATGTCGCGTCCGGTCGATTTTGTGTCGGGTCCGGTCGATTTTCGGTCGCATTCGGTCGATTTTCGACCAGTCGTTTCTGCTGATGCGAAATTGCGAGCATCGACATAACCCACGACAGGAAAGCAAGATAACGCAAATCAACCCGAAGCCAATCGGCGATTTACGATCGAAAAATGGCGTTTTGAGACCCAAAAACACCCGAAAAACCGTTTTTGGAGCCTCCGCAATTGTGACTTAAGTCGATTTCAGGAGAGCAATTTGCCGTTCGCGCTCAGCCACTGGAACATCTCCGCCGTCAGTTTGCCGCCGTTATCCATCCGCGGGACTTTGCCCTGGAAGTCGAAGTCGCTTTTGCGGGCTTCCATCATCGCTCGAAAGCCACCGGGCCGCACCGCGAGAACCTCGGGGATGAGCATCGTGAGATCGTTCGCACGGTGGGCTTCGTAGTCTTCGTTGAGGCGGATCAATTCGCGGTCGAGTTCCTGTGCGAATCGTGCCAGATCGGGCGGTGACCCGTTGAATTCGACGAGATACCGGTGGAAGCCGGGCTTCTTCGGCTCGGTTGGGAACACCGGCCCGACGTGGTGCTCGACGGCGAACGTCCCGCACGCTTTCGCGGCATGGGCGATGCCTTTTTCGACTTCCTCGCTGATGAGATGCTCGCCGAACGCCGAGAGGAAATACTTCGTGCGCCCCGTGAATTCGAGCAAAAGCGGCGTCCGACTCACGAACCGCACGGTATCGCCGACGAGGTAACTCCACACACCCGCACACGACGTCAGCACCACGGCATAGTTCACGCCGAGTTCGAGGTTCGCAACCGTATGGCGTGCCGCCCGCTCCTTGCCGAGTTCCGCGACGGGGATGAACTCGAAGAAAATGTCATGATCGGGCACCAGTCGCAACAGCTTGTGGCGCGGGTCTTCGGTTGCGATAAACCCTTCAGAACAAGGGTAGACTTCGCAGAACTGAAAGCGATCCCCGCCGATCTCTTTCTGAAACAGCTCGCGATACGAATCGAACTTCGTCCCGCCATGAATCAGCAAGCGAAACTCCGGCCAAATCTCCGCGATTGTTGCTTTCCCCGTGATTCGCTTCATCTGGTCGAATAGCAATACCATCCAGGAAGGAACCCCACTCATCGCGGTGATTCGTTCCTTCACGGCGACTTCGGCGAACCGGCGGATCTTCTCTTTCCAGTCGGGAATGCGGCTCAATTCGAGTGGCGGAAACGTGTACGGTCGCACCGCTTCGGGGATTTCGCGTGCCGCAATCGCGCTCAGGTCTCCGTACAAGCTGCCATTCGGGTGCGTCTTCATGTCGGTGTTGCCACCGAGGAAGAAGAACTTGCCGTTGAATATCCGGTGTTCGGGGTAAGTGTGCCGAAACAACGCCATCGTCGTTTGTGCGGCCTTGCGGTTCGATTTCACCATCTCGTGGCTAACGGGAATGTACTTCGTACCGCCGGAAGTCGTGCCACTGGAGAGCGCGTAATACGGGATTTTGCCGGGCCACGTGATGTCGTCGAAGTTCGGGTAAGCGTCTTTCCAGTACGTGTTCCAGAAGTATTCGTACTCGCGGACCGGCACGCGGGCCTGATAGTCCGCCACGCTGCGAATGCGACCGAAATCGTGATCCTTGCC
>JAYSKW010000875.1:0-2394 GCA_043726085.1 Limnoglobus sp. | reverse complement strand
GAATGCAACTCGATGGCACGCTGTTCGCCCCTGGCGACCCGAACGCGCAACTCAAGGTCGGCCTGCTCACCAGCGCCTTCATGGCGGCGTACATGGTCTGCTCGCCGATCTTCGGCTGGCTCGATGGCCGACGCGCCCGCCGCTGGATCATCCTCGGCGTCGGCGTCACGCTCTGGAGCATTGCCAGCGGCGCATCGGGGTTGGCCCAAGGCTACGCGATGCTGCTATTCACGCGCTGCCTCGTCGGCGTCGGTGAAGGCGCGTACGGGCCGGTGGCGGCCGCGATGCTCGCCGACATGTACCCCGACAGCAAACGCGGCAAAGTGATGGCACTCTTCAACATGGCGATCCCCGTCGGCAGTGCGCTCGGCTTCCTGATCGGGGCAAAAATCTCCGGCGCATTCGACGACTGGCGGCCCGCGTTCCTGTTCACCTTCTCCGGGCTGTTTCTCGGTTTGTTCTGCTTCTTGCAGAAGGAATCGCCGCGCCCGCCGCGAACCGGTGGCACGAATGGCCCTAGTTACAAAGCCGTACTCGCAGGCCTGAAGAAGAATCGCTCGTTCGTGTTTTGCTGTGCGGGCATGACCGCAATCACCTTCGTCATCGGCGGCGTGGCGGCGTGGGCACCGGTGTACTTGTTCCAGCGCGAAGCGAAATTCGCCATGACGGCGGAAGTGATTGCGAAGCTCTCCGAAGCCAAGCCAAACGGCGGCGACGTACCGATGTTGGTCGCCGAGTTACTCCGACCGCTCGCCGACGGACAGACGCGGACTTACACCGAACTGCGTAAGGAAATCGCGACCCGCCTCAGCGAAGCGGAGTCAATCGAACATGCGAAAGCCATCTACACGCTGGCCACGACGGCCGATTCCCCGACGGCCGAGAACCTCACGATTATCCTCGGCGCGATGATCGTTCTCGGCGGCATCTCCGCTACTGCCGTTGGCGCGATATTGGGCGAATGGCTGCGGCCGCGCCTGCGCGGGGCGTATTTCCTGGTCATCGCCGCCGGGGCGTTCTTTGCGATTCCGAGTTACCTCGGCCTGCTCTACGCGCCGCTACCGTGGGGCTGGTTGTGCATCTTTCTCTGCGTGTTCGGGCTGTTCCTGCACACGGGGCCAGCGTTCACGATTCTGGCAAACGTCACGAAATCGGACGAACGCGCCACGGCGTTCGCGATTAACATCCTCGTCATCCACCTGCTCGGTGATGCGATTTCGCCGACGCTCATCGGTGCCGTTGCGGACCTTGCAGACCTGCAAACCGCATTCGCGATCATGACGGCGTTCATCGTCGTCGGCGGCATCCTCTGGCTACTCGGCGCGAAGTACCTAGAAGCCGACACCGCGAAAGCGACGAGCGAACTGTGAAATTCCTGGAGGAGACAATCGAGATGAAAGCGAAACCGCCGGACGATCTTTGTGATGGCGTTCGATGCCGAGTCGTCAGTGGCGTACATGCGGGCCAATCTGGCGTCGTCAGAGACATTAAAACCGGGAAGACCGGGCACGTTTCGATTACGGTCGTTCCGCCAAACGGAGAGCGATTCAAAACCCTGGCGAAGAATGTCGTGGTCGAAGCGGAGACGGCCTAACCGCACGCTGCAGCCGAATCAATATCGATGTGACGCAGTCGCCGCGAAACGGGAACGGAAACTCGACGCGACATTCCGAAGGCGGGTAATATCTCATCTCATCTTTAGATTCAGAATAAATTGTTTATCTCATGTAGGGATTGGGATAACCACCTGTTCGGCCGGTATCGCGGGGTTGGGTCGTTCGCCGATTTACAAGAGAGCGGTATGCTGGAAACAATGAAATCGATCGTAAAATCGAACGCAACCTTGTACCGATTTGCGATCGCTGCACGCCGCGTGTTGCGTCCCACGACGAGCGACCAACTCCAGCGACTGGTGCGCGCCGCCGCGAAGCGCGTCGATCGCCCCGTGTTCGTTTTGAGGTGCTGAAGAGTTTGGGTCTTCCACAAATGTGCCCTTCCTGGATCATGATTGAACACAAACACTTGTCCGCCGCGGATCGAGCGGAGGTGATATCCGTGCTCGATTCCAGCGGCTACGATGTCAGCGACATCGGCTACGACTTTTTCGCGATGCACCGAAAGGCGAACCATGGTTTGCACCGAAGCGGGCGAATCGGTCGGATTTTTAGTCCTGCGTTGATCGCACCCGCCCGGTGAACCCGGTCGTTTGGCGATGGAGAGGCGGCGCGGTGGAACAGACAGCCGAGTACATCCGGGTGTGTTACGACGCGGTCGCGCGGGAGTACGCGGACCGCTATGGAAAGATTACTCTTCCTCCAGTGAGGCGAGAGATGCGTCGGATCTTGGCCGCAAGTCTTCATGGTGGTCAGGCTATGCTATTGACGTAGCGATGAC
>JAYSKW010000874.1:0-2220 GCA_043726085.1 Limnoglobus sp. | reverse complement strand
CAACGACAGTCGCGGGCAGTGGCGGTTCTATCGCGTGGCCACCGCTATGAACCCGAAAACCGTCGATTGGCCGATGTTCCTCGGTTCGGGGTTCGAAGTCAGTGGCGTGCGTATCGGGCCGAAACCGGAACAGTTTCCGTTCGACCGCACCACCTTCGCACAGTGGCGGTGTTCGACTGCATTCTCCAGCGGGCCGTACTCGGATTTGCTCGTTCCCCTGGTTGCGAAGTTTCAGTCTGCCACCGGGCTGCGTTACCCGGTTCGCGTGATCGGCTCCGGTGGGTTGTTCCACGAACACGATGGCCGCGACATTCCGGACACCGCAACGATTTGCGCCGAGTATGCCGAAGGCTGTCAAATGCTCGTAACGGCGACCACGGCGAGCAATTACCCGATCGAAGAAGTGATTCGCGGGCGTCGCGGTTCGATCCGCTTCGCGAAAGACGGTCTGCAACTGTTCCGCGATGAGCCATCGAAAGCCAGTGCGTTCCCGGCACGGCTAGATCGCGTTCTGGAAGCCACGGAAACGATTGCGGTCGAGTCGCCGAAGAACGAGACGGAAGCACTTTGGCGAGATTTCATCGGTTGCGTGCAAACCCGGAACGCGAACCCGATCTGCCCGCCAGACGTCGGGGCCGCCGCCGCGATTGTCGCTTCGATGGGCTGGGAAAGCAGTCGCCTCGGGCTGGCGCTCACGTGGGATGCCGTTCGCCGCGAAGTCCGACCGGCACCGTCGGGAATGCTGCGTTTCCCCCGGACGGGCGCGTAATGCGCGTGCTGCTCGCCCCGATGGGTAGCCACGGCGACGTTCACCCGATGATTGGCATCGGGCGAGCCATGCAAGCACGCGGGCACGATATCACGTTACTCGCGGCCGCGCCATTTCAGCCGCTCGCGGTCGCCAATCGCTTCGATTTCGGCGAAATTGGCACCCACGACGATTATCAGCAAACGATCGACGACCCCGGCCTTTGGGATCCGGATCGTTCGTTGCAAACCGTGTTTAATGCCGAGCGAATGCGACGGTTTTTGCCGTTATTGTTGAACGAGGTGCAACATCGCTACGTCCCAGGCGACACGGTGCTGCTTGCCGGTTCGCTCGCGTTGAATGCCCGCGTTGCCCACGACAAGCTCGGCATCCCACTCGTCACGGTTCACCTCCAGCCGATCGCGATGTACAGCGTCGTCGATCCCCCGTTGTACCCGACGCTGCGGATTCGCTCGTGGTGGCCGCATTGGTTCCGCCGCACGATGTACTGGTACGCCGACCGCTACATGCTCAATCCTCTGCTCGAACCGGTGAATGCATACCGCGTTGAGATCGGTTTGCCACGAATCAAACGACTTTGGGGAGCGTGGCGACACTCGCCGCAACTCGTTCTCGGGCTGTTCCCCGACTGGTTCGCGAATGCCCCCGATTGGCCCGCCGCGTTTCGACAAACGGGCTTCATTCCCTACGATCAAAGCGAAAATGCGGAACTGCCCGAGCCGGTGAAAGCGTTCCTCGATGCGGGCGATCCACCGATCGTGTTCAGCTTCGGTTCGGCGATGCGTCACGGTCGCCCGTACTTCGCTGCCGGTGCGGAGGCGTGCCGGATTCTGGGCAAACGCGGCCTGATTCTGGCGAAGGGCGGCGAACAGATTCCCACGAACTTGCCCCTTGGCGTGGCCGCATTCGACTACGCGCCGTTCAGCCAAGTCTTCCCGCGTTCGTTGGCCGTCGTGCATCATGGCGGCATCGGCACGACCGCCCAGGCTCTGAAAGCAGGCATCCCGCAACTCATCATGCCACTCGCGTTCGATCAACCCGATAACGCCCAGCGTCTCGAACGCCTCGGCGTTGCCAAATCGCTACCGCCGAAGGCATTCACACCCGAAGCCGTTGCGAGAATGATCGCCGACATCACGACGAGCGACCGTGTGAAACGGGCCTGCGAAGCGATCCGCGAGAAGATGCAAATCGACCCGATTCCTGAAACGTGCCGCCTGATCGAGGCGTTGAAATCGACGTAAGTCACATTTGCGGAAGCTCCAAAACCGTGTTTTGGGGTGTTTTTGTGTCTCAAAATGCCCTTTTTTGATCGCCTTTCGTCGATCTGTTTCGAGGTTTTTTGCCATATCTCGAACGGTTCTTGTGGGTTGCGTCGAGGGCCATTCGACTGGCACTCGCCGCAAGTACCGACCGAAAATCGACCGTATGCGACCGAAAATCCACCGAAT
>JAYSKW010000873.1:0-1139 GCA_043726085.1 Limnoglobus sp. | reverse complement strand
TGCGCCGACATCGGCGCGAGCGCCAATGCCGCAACGAGAACGGCGAGTGTCGCCGTGCCGAAAATCCGAGTGAACATGATTCGCATCTCCTAAAAGTGAAATCGACACGGACGAAAGTCCGTGGCACTAGGCTCGTCTGGCCCAACGCAACTTGGCCGACCGCGAACGTGGGTTCGCGTACTTCTCATCGTCCATCGGTCGCTCCGCATCGGGGGCCATCGCGTCGTAGATTCCGGCACGCAAACCATCGCGAAATGCGGCCTTCACGAGGCGATCTTCGCCGCTGTGGAAGCTGATGATCGCTGCGACGCCACCGGGTTTTAATAGCCCCGGAATCACCCGCAAGAGTTGCTGCAAGTTCGGCAGTTCGCGATTCACCAAAATGCGCACTGCCTGAAATACGCGCGTCATCGGCAACATCAATTGCTTGCGTTCCGGTGGCAATCCCGGCCCGCTGACACTCCGTACCGGCGCGGAATAGCGGACGATGTCGCGGAGTTCCATCGTCCGCGAAAGTGGCTTCTTGCTGCGTGCCGCGCCGATGGCGAAGGCGATCTTTTCCGCTTCCTCCGGTGGCACATCGCCGAGTTCGACGAACGCCGTCGCCAACTCGTCGAGTGCAATCGCGTTCAGCAAGTCTGCGGCGGTTTTCCCACGCGAACGATCCATCCGCATATCGAGCGGGCCATCGCGCATGAACGAGAACCCACGTTCGGAGTCGTCGACTTGCATACTCGACATGCCGAGGTCCGCGAGCAGCCCATCGACGGGTTCAATTCCAAACGACGCGACTCCGGCGAAGTTGCTGTGGTGTAACGTGAACGGGTGCCCGATCGCCGCGAGTTTCGGCTCCGCGTTCGGCAGGTTATCCGCATCCCAATCGAAGGCGTACAGGTGCCCAGTCGGCCCGACGGCGCTCAGGATTTCCGCCGAGTGCCCCGCAAAACCGAGCGTGCAATCGATGTGGTGTTGCCCCGGTTGCGGCTTCAGTGCGGCCAGGACTTCGCGCAACATCACGGGAACGTGCTCGCCGGGTGCGGTCGAGCGTTCGCGAAAGTGCGTTCGATTCGGTGAGGGTGTCATGCGGAGAATTGTACGAGTCTGGGCCGGACACTCACCATTCGCCGAGCCACCATTGG
>JAYSKW010000872.1:0-5840 GCA_043726085.1 Limnoglobus sp. | reverse complement strand
CATTCCCGGTACGTTGATTGTCGCGGGTGCGCTCGGCGTGCAGTCGTTCCTGCAATGGCGGAAGCGACGAAGCATCAGCCACCTTTCGGCGTTCCATCGTGGCGGGTCGAATTCCTCTACCCCCGTGCTCGTGCCGCCACCATCTGCGCCGCGGGCGTCCCGCAACGGTAACCCGAGCGGGGCGGCGGGCACTGCGCCACCGCTGGCGACCCCGTCCGCAAACTGAGCCGTCATGCACTGTCACACCATTGTCACCCGGCTGGCCATCGCACTGATGTTCGCAGTGTGTGGCCGTGTCGTTCGCGGCGAACCGCCCGCCGTGGCCATCGTCGGTGGCATCGCGTTCGTCGTTTCCCCCGAACGACCTGGTGCGGACCCCTTCCCGATTCGGCGCGTATTATTACCTGCGAATCAAGCGTTTGCGCTCGCCGGGCAAGTCGGCGATGCGCCATTACGGCGAATGCCACGCGAAGAATTCGAGACGCTCGTTCGGAACGCCACCAAAAATCTCGCGGGCAAATCGACGCCGAAACTGGCGAAGGCCATCTACCGTGCGACACTGACCGACGACGGACTCACCGGCACCGGCGAGTGGACGGTTCAGGCTGCGACGCCGCAAGCGATGCTGATTCTCGAACCGTTGCGGATCGCCATCGGCAACCCGAAGTGGGTGGGTGGCACCGAGGCGCTGATCGCACGCCCGCCGACCGCCCCGACATCGGCCGCACTGTGGATCGAGCGTGCCGGTTCGAGTGCGGTTACGTTCGATTGGTCGACGCACGGCATCGAAGAACCGGGCGAAATGAAGTTCGATTTGCGCGTGCCAGCCGCGCCGATTGCGTCGCTCGAAATCGACCTGCCAACGGATCGCGTACCGATACCCGCACAGTCCGACACGCTGCTAACGGGGCCGTTTCCGGCGGCGGCGAACCGTGCGATTTGGAAGATCGCGTTCGGCGGTTCATCGAAGGTAGAATTTTCCGTGCGAAGTACGACGGGGGTCGGGCAGTTGCCGGCGTTCGCCCGTGCATCGCGAATGACGCGCTACGATTTGTCGCCGGGCCTCGCAACGGTGACGTACGAATTCGACTTCACCGCAGTGCGTGGGCCAACGGCGGTGCGCGAGTTTCTAATCGACCCTGGCGTGCAAATTACCGATGTCGTGGCGGCGGGACTGGATCGCTGGCAGGTGCAACCGAACGCGGTGGCCACGAAGCCCGCGACGCTGACGCTGCAACTGCGGGAGCCGATGACGACGGGCCGCGTGGTACTTTCCGGGTTCGCATCGACCCCCACCGGCGGCGAGCCTTGGATGGCCCCGATAGCACGCCCGCTGGCGGCGGCGTTGGCCGATGACAACATCGAATCGCGGTTCGCTGCGGATGTCAAACTCGAAGGCTGGGACGGTGGCGATTACCGATTGATACGGATCGCCCAACCATCGGACCGCAGCCAGACGCTGGTATTTAAGGGAATTCCCACGACGACCGAAGCCGTCGGCCGACGTTCGCCGACGTTCGCGTTGCGTGCGGTGGCCGCCGAGTGGACGACGAAAGAGCAAGTCGACTGGCGAATCGAATCGACGCGAATGACGCTGACAGCCCGCTATCAGTTACAAGTCGTACGCGGCCCACTGACGCAAATCGCGTTCAAAATTCCCGCCGGTTACACGCCGATACTGGCAACGGCCACGCCCGCCGATCCGTCCGCGATTTGGAACTCCGGCCCGAACGGCACCTGGATTTTCGAGCCGACACGGCCACTTTCGACGGGGCAGACGATCGAACTCCGCGTCGAAATTCGCCGTGCCGCGCCGGACTGGCCGACCGGCGCGAACCGCATTTTGCTACACGTCCCGAAGCTGATTCCGCTCGGTGCCAGTAGCCGCGAAGGAACCCGCAGCGTTAGCCTCGGCACGATGTTCCGCGGCTGGATGACGCCGACAATTGCCGATGCGGGCGTGCTGCCCGATGGCTCGGTGGTGCCACTCGCGTTCAAAGGAAATGAACCGGATGGCACGCTCGTACTCGCCCGGCGACGCTCCGCCGTGACGGCATTTAACGACGTGACCGTATCGACAACCAACGGCGAACGCACTGCGGTGCATCGGCTGAATTTGAAAGTCGAACGCGGCGAACTCGCGTTGATGGTTCTGTATTTGCCGCTTGCTGCAAAGGGAAACTGGACGTTCGACGCACCCGGCGCGGACGTGCGATTGCAACCGCACCCCGGAGCGGCATTCCTGCCGGGCTTCGCGCCGTTGCTGGTTCCCGGCCCGTTCTGGCAAGTCGCGTTCGTGCGTCCGTTGCGCACCGCGGCCACGATCACGATCACGATCCGCTACCGTGGGCCAGCTGATGCGAAGCTGCCGCTGCCCGTGGCGCTCGGCGTGGATGCCGCTCCGCCGCGCATCACCATCGAAGGCCGCGACGAAACGATCGAAGCCGAGCCGCTCGACCCGACGGCGGAAATTCCGACGTTCACGACACTGCGGCCTCGCGGCCAGTTACCCGTAAAAGCCGAAGCGACACCGTGGCGGATTACCGATGTCTGTGCGGTGTCAGTCGTAGACGATGCGGGCCGCACAACGGTGACATTGCGCGGGCAAATCGCTTCGGCAGGCGGGCGAATGCTGATGGTGCCCCTGCCCGAAGGTGCGGAAGTGGAATCGATCTTCATCGAAGGAAAGTGGGTCGATGCGCGCGGCGAAGGCACGCTGCTTTCGATCCCGATCCCCACCCCCGACGACGACCCCGACTCGTTTGAATTACGCTATCGGTTACCAGGTGAAGTGCGTTGGCCATTCGGTAACGTCCACACGTCGATTCCCGAGTTTCCCGGCCGCAGCGAGGGCGTGCGCGAGTCGTGGGAGATCTCGCCGAAGTTCGCGACTTGGCCCGACCTCGGCCGCTCCGTGCCGCACGATCGCCGCCAGGTTTGGCTCGTCCCCGCGAGGGTGTCCGTGCTGGCGGGGTACCTCTTCGCCATCGCGATTTTCGCTTTGGGGCTAGTGCGTTTGAAGCATGGCCGTGCGGCCAGCCGCACGATGTTCCTGTTCGCGCTCGCGCTCGGGACGGCATCATGGGTGGTGACACCAGGCTGGCAGCTGGCGCTCCGTCCGCCACTGGTTGTGGCGTTACTCGCAGGCGTCGCGTTTGCGATGATTGGCCGCGTCGACCGATCGAGTGCGAGCCGCGCTACGGGTGTCACGCTTGCCATTTTCGCGGCCTTCGCCACGGTCGTTGGGCAACCCGTCGAACCCGTCACGGTCTATCTGATTCCCGGACCGACCGAGGCACCGGATCGCTTGAGCGTGCTCGTTCCACAAACCGTCACGGATCGTTTTACGGCGTTATTGGCACCCGAACTTCCTGCGGTGTTGCTGACCGCCGCCGAGTACACGGGGGCCGACACAGACGGGCTGACCGCGTTCGATGCGACCTTCACGTTGCACGTCACACGCGATGGTATCCAGACGTTCGCGCTACCGCTGACCGGCATCCGATTGGAGTCGATTCGGCTCGATGGGGCCATCGCGTTCCCCGATGCCACACGACCGGATCGCTACACAATTTCGCTGGATGGCAAGGGCAAACGCAGTTTGAAAGTCCGATTCAGCGTACCATCGCTATCGGTCGGTGGCGAACGCGAAGTGCGGTTCGGCATACCGGATTTGCCCGCAGCACGGGTTCGTTTCACGGCAGGGCCAACCGCGAAACAGGTGAATGTCGTCAGTCGGCGTGGCAGTCAAATTCGCACCGGTGCGGCGACGGTCGATGCCGATCACGGTGGGGGCCGTACGGTGGCGATTCGTTGGCGGCAAGGCGGCACCGCCGACGCTCCGCCCCGCGTCAGCGTTACCGAAGCGACGATCTGGGACATCGGCGAAAGCGAAGCCACCGCCACGGCGGCGTTCAATTTCCGCATCGATGACGGCGCACTGTCGCGGTTCACGTTCGATATTCCACCGGACCTCGAACCGGGACGCCCGACGATTCGCACCGCCGACGCCACGGCGATCAACGGCGTGCGAAGTTGGAAGCTCGCACCCGCCGCGAACGGCTGGCAGACGCTGACGATCGAGGCGCAAAATCTCGTCGACGGGGCCGCAACGATCGCGTTCCGCCTCGTGCCACACGCGCCGTTGTCCGTGCGCCCCGCGCTCTTCGCACCGCGTGCTTACGGCGCGTCCGTCGTGTCGAGTTACGTCGGCGTGCGGCTCCGCGACGCGGTCGTCGAGCGATGGAACAAGGAAAATCTCATCGACTTCCCCGCCGATGCGATTGCTCGCGATTTCGCCACCGTGCCCGAATTCCTCCTGGAAAAACAGCCACTCTCGCGGTCGTTCCGCCGCGAAGGAACCGGTGTGCCCGCAGTGCGGCCGATCTTGCGCGGCACCGTGGAACCCGTACCGACTGGGCAGGAAATCATCTGGACGATCGGCCCGCGTGCCGATGTGGCCGGCACGGTGCGCTGGCCGCGCGATGTCGCCACGTTCGCACTGGACTTTGAGATTCCCGGTGCGGTTACGCCGACCGACGTGCAAGCGACGGACATCATCGGATGGGCACGAAAAGGCAACCGCGTTCGCGTCTGGTTCCGCAGCGAAGTGAAAGAGCCGACGGTGCGTTGGAGCGGCATCTGGTCGGGTTACATCGCAAATAGTGTGAAGCCGATGGAAGCCGTCGAACTGCCGACTGTCACCGGTACGTCAGTCCGCGTGCGTGCGTTCGATGGCTGGGTGATCGTGTCGCAAGTGAACCGGAACGCGAAGCCTTTGCCACCGCTTCGCCCGCGCGAACTGGCGTTCGCCATCGAACCGAACGCACCCGCGTTGCGACTGACGATTACGCCGCCGCCGACCGTCGCCGATGTGCGAATCTGGAAGTCGATCGAACGGGCGGACACGGCCATCGCCTACCGTGCGATTGCCGAGGTGCGTTTGCCTGCGGGGCGACTGCACCACATCACGGTGCAACTCGGGCCGTTGCCGCCGAGTTCGGACGTGAAACTCGAATTGCCACCCGCCACGATCCTTACCGAATCAACTGCGACACCGACGACGCGGCGTTGGGAAATCCAGACGCCCGCCGATGCCCAATCGCCGTTGCGGATCGCGTGCATCGTGCGTTCGCCGTCGCGTGCAGGGTTCGTTTTGCCGCGATGGGAAATCGCGAGTGGCGGCGTGCCGATACCGATTGTGGGGCGGTATCTCGCGGTCGGTTCACCGGATATTCAGCTCACGCAAGTGTCGGAGAATCGCCGCAGTTCGTGGCCCGCTGTGGTGCCGCACGAACTCGAATTGTTGCGTGGCCGCGCGACATTTTGGACGACGAGCGGCGAAGAACCGATCGCACTGCGGATCGTCGAACCGACACTCGCACCGCCCGCGCCGCAACCGCGTCCGTCGTTCGCCGTGCCACTGGCGACGGCAACCGACACGCCCGCCGTACACCCCGCGTTGGCCGCGCTCGGCTGGTTCCTCGGCATGTCTGCGGTCGGCCTCATCCGCCTCTGGGGGCCACACCATTTTCGCCCCGAACTCCTCGTCGCGTTCGGCGTGTTGGCCGCATTCGTCGGCGGCAGCGGCTTCCTCCTCGTGGTCGTGTTCGGCTTGCTCGCCCGCGCCTGGCGCTTATGGCAAATCCTCGCACGTCGGATTCTGCGTTAGGACGACTGCTGTTTGCGTTTTGTGAGTCTCCCTCGCTAGCGCGTCGGGCTAACGGGATGGAATTGTTAGTTCCAAATTGTTAGCCCGACGCGCTAGTTTTGAAGTTGCGCTATTTTCCGTGCGATAACATCGTTTTCCTAGGCAATTTCGAGTTCTTTCGATCCAGGCA
>JAYSKW010000871.1:0-2311 GCA_043726085.1 Limnoglobus sp. | reverse complement strand
AACAGCATCGCATCTTCGGGGAGGTTCCGTCGCAGTGCCGCAATCGTCGCCAACGGATCGACGCCACACGTGCCCGATGGGATCGCCTTCAGCGTCGCTTCGTGCGATTTTTTCGCTTCGCGAATCCGGGCGTGCAGGTGCCCATCGGTCGGGCGACGGATGCTCTCCGCACACGCGAGCAGCTTGGACAAAAACAGACCCGCATCGGCGTGAACGCAGACATCGGCTGGCATCACCTTGCCGAGGTTGTTCGCGTTCGCGTCGACGTGAATCACGTGTTTTGGGCGGGGATTACCGTAGTAGCCGGTCGAAACTTCGCTGAACTTCACGCCGATGGCGAGCAGGCAATCGATGTGCGCAAACGCTCGTTCGGCCACGGCAGATGCGTGTTTGCCGTAGCCCCAACCGACGCCGAGCGGGTGGCAGTCGGAGATCGCGCCTTTGCCGGAAACGCTCGTCGCCACGGGGGCTTGCAGCACCTCGGCCAGCGCGGTGAGCGATGCGGAATCGTTCATGCAGCCGTAGCCCGCGTAGATGCCGATTCGCTGCGATTTCTGTGCGAGCATCGCCAACGCTTTGGCGAACGCATCGTCGTCGAACGGCACCCCCGCCGCAGCGAGTGGCGGGCATTGGAAGTCCGCGACTTCGATGAGCAAGTTGTAAGGAATGACGACCGCCGTCGGTCCTGGCTCGCCCGACATTGCCACCTGGAACGCGAGGCGGATCGTCGCCGGGATTTGCCGAACGTCGGTGACGGGATAGACGCTTTTGCACACGGGTTTGAGTAAATCGACTTGGTTCAACGAGTGGACTTGGAACGGTTTCGCTTTGTCGCCGCACCCGACATCGCCGACGATGGCAACGACGGGCACCGAATCTAGTAGCGCCTCGCCGAGGCCCGTGAGCGCGTTGGTAATGCCCGGCCCCGGCACCACACACAGCACGCCAGGCCGACCGGTGGCGCGTGCGTAACCATCCGCCATGCACGCCGCCGAGAACTCGTGCGTCACGAGCAAGTACGGCACCTCGCGTGCTTTGAGTTCATCCCAAAGTTCGTTTTCTTGCGCGCCGGGTATGCCGTAAACGCAGCCGACGCCTTCGGCGTTCAACGTCTCCGCGATCGCTTGTGCGCCGGTCAGCGTGCCGATGACCCAACCGGGATGCTGCTTCTGGCGTAGCCGATCCAGCGGCGCGGCCTCCGTGCGGCCCGCGAGCGCCAGCCCGCCGACGAGTGCGGCCCCTTCCAACAATCCCCGTCGGGAGAACGGCCAATCCATGGCGCACCTTTCAAACGAAAACGAACAGCATCCCCTCTACTATCGGTCATTCGTAGCCCGAGAGTTTGATCCGTTCAGGCAAGAAAGGCGATTTGCGCGGGAAATCGCGAAGTGGGTCGAACTTGGGAACCGACAATCACACGAAATTCCGCGCGAGTCGCCAGATGATGCTGGCCAACACGCACATCATTCCGAACGCGATCACCAGATTCGGAAACGGTATTCGTTCCTCGGGTTGGAGGAGTTCGCGGATCTCT
This sequence comes from Limnoglobus sp., assembly GCA_043726085.1. GTDB lineage: Bacteria > Planctomycetota > Planctomycetia > Gemmatales > Gemmataceae > Limnoglobus. Next base: position 777 of record JAYSKW010000871.1, on the reverse strand, counting down.
TTGTTGCGCATCTCGTGGTGGATAACCCGATCGCGCGGTGGGGCAGAACGACTCAGGCCGACAAGGATAAAGCCGACGATCACCGCGATGAGACCGAACGCAGAAAGGAAGTATGGGTAAGCGATCATGACACGTCCTTTTCATTTGCGGAAGTGGTCGATCGTACCATCGTGACGCGCGACCGAGCAAGACGCGACCGCGGAAATCGCGAGACCTTTCGCTCATCGTGCGGGTCCGCTTGTAATGCTCGCGGGAGTTCATTCGCGGCAATCGCGTCGCTTTCGCGGTGGCTTCCGGCGCGTTCCTCGACTAAATTCGAAGTAAGCCTTGCGCAAGCGCGGCTCGAACAATGCCTGCGGAGTGGGAGCTGACAACCCGATGACACTACCTCGCGTGACGATCCTTTACAACGAACCGACCCTGCCCGTCGATCACCCCGATGCGGAGTCCGAGTACGACATTCTTTACACCGCAGACATCGTGGCGAAGGTGCTCATCGACGCGGGGCTACCGGTGTCTCGGCTCGGGATTACCAGCGATCCGGCTGCGCTCTTGTTCGGGTTAAAGCAACAATCGCCCGACGTCATTTTCAACTTGTACGAAGGCATGGCATCGTGGGGGAACACCGAGGCATTCGTCTCCGGTATCCTCGAATTGCTGCAAATTCCGTTCACCGGTTCGCCGACGCAGCCGATCCTCATCGGCAAATCGAAGCCGCTGACGAAGCAGATGCTCGCGGGTGCGGGACTGCCGACGGCGCGGTTCTTCGTCGTCGAT
>JAYSKW010000870.1:0-6227 GCA_043726085.1 Limnoglobus sp. | reverse complement strand
GGCGAACGCATCCTCATCGCCGACGACGAACCGATGATCCGCAAACTCGCCAGCACGATCCTCACACAGCTCAAATACGAAGTCGTACTCGCCGAAGATGGCGCGATAGCGGTCGCTGAATTCGAGAAGAACGGCGGGCGTTTCGATCTGGTCATCCTCGATCTCTCGATGCCGAATCTATCGGGGAAAGATGCGTATTCGCGCATCCGCAAGTTGAACGCAAAAGTGCCCGTGATCCTCGCGAGTGGCTACTCTGCCGATCGCGACAGCCTGCAAACCGAAGGCATCACCTTCCTCGACAAGCCCTACACCCCCGGCTCGCTCGCCCGCACCGTCCGCACCGTCCTGGACCGGTGACAGGCGGGTAGAATAGGTGCGAAGTGCGCGTTCCAATTCGCCGAAAGAACTTTTGGAGGAAGCCATGTGGTCTCACATCGACATTGAGTTGCTGAACCGATTGCCAAAGAAACCGATGAACGGAGCGAACGCCGATTCGCCGAGTTGGTCGCGAGTCGCAACCGTTCTGGCGGTGTTCAACCAGGAATACACCGAGGATGACTGGGACGGCCAAGATGCAACTGCAATTTCGTACGCGGTGATCGAATGTGCCACTGAGTTTGCCAAATCGCTGGAAACGCAAGGTGTTGCCGCGCCGCTCTGGACGGTACGGACCTTTGAATCGTCGGTCGCGTTCGAGTGGGATCGGCTCGATGGCTCTTCAATTGAAATCGAGATTACGAGTTCGCGATACTTCACGCGGGAGAAACAGACACCTTTTCAGACGGCAAGACTTGCAAACTCTTTTTCTCCGGTAGCCGCAGGTCTTTAGCCTGCGCGGGGGAAATACTCTTAAAAACCAGTCGTGGCGAGTCTTCGAGACGCGACGCAATAAGCAAAAACGTTCGTAGGTGCGACCCTCCCACGATACCCTTCAGGACCGAAGACCAGATCCACTGCTGCGAGGATCTCGATTCATGGCATCCCGAATCGCTCTCTTTTGTCTCCTTGTGGCGTTGCTGTCTGCGGGCCTCCTTCGTACGGCGAAACCAGCGAAATCAGACCGCCTCGCGAAGCCCGTTCCGCTGGAAGTGGACGGTAAACCGCTAGCGGGCGAATACCCATTCGTCGGCGACTTCAACGGCGATGGCCGCCAAGATCTGCTCCTGGGAACGCGCGCGGAACGATTACTCATCTACCGGAACATCGGCTCCACCACCGAACCACGGTTGGGCGAGCCGCAATGGTTCGACGACACGGTGCCGACCGGCCGCATTCCGAAAGGGTGAGGCTGTGGCCCGTTCCGTCCCCAGTTGGTGGACTTCGATGGCTCCGGTCGGTTATCGCTCCTCTCCGGCTCGAACTGCTGCGACTCGCTCGGTTTTCATCTCTTTCGGCGATTGGCGGACGGCTCGTTCGGGCCGCGCGAACGCCTCGAGTTCTCGAACGCGGGCAAAATCAGACTGCCCAACCTATTTGCCGAAAGTCTTGTGACGGTCGCAGATTGGAACGGCGATGGCGTTCCGGACTTGCTCACGAGTCACTACACGAAAATCGTCGTCGCCCTCGGACCGTTCAAAGATCGCGAAGCGATCGCGCTTACATATGAGATCGAGATCGACACCGAACGTAAAGGACCTACGCAGGATTTTGCCGTCGCCGACTGGAACCGCGACGGCAAGCCGGACTTGTTGGTGCTCCAGAAACAGCAGTACCGAGCGGGCGGTATCTACTGGTACAAGAACCTCGGAGGGCCCGGAATGACGAAACTAGCCGAGGGGAAGCTCCTCCTGGAGATCCCAGCCGATGTGCACATCCATGGTTTCTGCGTTGGCGACTGGAACGGCGACGGTTGGCCCGACCTCATCGTGACGCGAGAGGAGTCGATGCGCAATGACCCCGCCGGTAGCCACGTTGGCTGGCGGACGTCGGCCTGGCTCTACCTGCGCGAATCGCGATAACTGGCACCCACACGATTTCGCGAAGTCCAGAAATCGGAGGCGATCCGACGTAAGTCGACTTTTCGACGTGTCGTGAAAGTGTCTCCAAGTGTCGTGAAAATGTCGTGCTCGGTCGATTTTATGTCGTGCTCGGTCGATTTTGTGTCGCACTCGGTCGATTTTTGGTCGGTACTTACGGCGCGAGCCAATCGAATGACCATCGGCGTAACCCACGATCCGAGTTCGAGATACGGAATACGGATTAGTGGATTGCGATCGAAAACGCGACTTTTTGGGTCGCCAAAACCGGAAAAACACCCCAAAAAACGGTTTTGGAACCTCCGGTATTGTGACTTACGTCGATTCTGATAGCTACTTTTTGCCCTGTTCTTTGAAGAACTTCACGATAAGTGCGGGAGCGTCACTCGGAAAGTTGTGACCGCCCGAATGGATGTACGCGATGACCGGCGTGCCGGTTTTCGACGGATAGAGTTTGCCGAGTTTCTCCCACTGCTGGGCATCGCCATCGGTGCCGTTCAGTTTGCGAAGTGCGTCGATTGTCTTCACCTGCCAGTCGTACTTCACGAGCGTGTCTTTCTCACCGGCGACGTGCAAAACGGGCTTCGGCTTGAGGTCTTTCATACTCCGAGTTGAGATCGCTGCCGAGGGAGCCACCGCTGCCAGTGTGTCGCCGCGAGTAGCCCATAACAAGTACGTGAAACCGCCACCGTTCGAGTGCCCCGTGCTGAATATGCGTTTGTCGTCGACTTTGTAATCCTTTTTCAGACTTGCCAAAACCGCATCGTAAAACTTCAGGTCGCGATCTTGCTGATCGCCTGGTGACGACTGCCAGCCGGACCTCTTGCCTTCGGGGTCGGTCAACTTCCCCGGCGTGTTCAGGCCTTGCAGGTATACCGTAATCGCTTCTGGCCACTCGGTGTGGTACGCGAACGAGCGGGCCGCGTTCTTCATGGTGCCGCCGTGCCCGTGGAACGCAAACACCACGGGCGTTGCCGACGATGTCGCGGTGGCGGGTGCGTACACCAAGCCTTCGCGGGTAACGCCATCGACCTTCCACTCTTGGCGTTCGGGTTCTGTGGCTCGCAGTGCCACACTCGAAAAAAACAGAGCGATCAGCAGTATTTCACGCATTGGCACTTCCTCGGGGGTTAATCGAACAACACAGACACAACGTGAGAATTACAGAAATCGCTCCGTTTCCAAACGCGGCCACTCTCGTAAATTGCTTGTGATAATCCCACTGAGAACGAATATGAGCCTGATCGAAAAAACCGTCTGCGAATTGATTGCCCTCCAAACCACCGGCCAAGCCTCCGCACTCGAGATCGCGAATGCCTTCCTCGCAAGCATCGCCGAACGCGAGCCGAAGGTCCAGGCGTTCATGTACGTGAACGAGGCGAGCGTCCGCGAACAGGCGATCGCGATCGATGCGAAACGCAGCAGCGGTGCGAAACTCGGCGCACTCGCCGGTGTGCCAATCGCGATCAAAGACGTGCTCTGTACGAAGGGCGTACCGACCACATGCAGTAGCAAGATCCTCGAGAACTTCGTCCCGCCCTACGACGCAACGGCCGTGGCACGGGTGAAGGCCGCCGATGCGATTTTGCTCGGCAAAACGAACATGGACGAGTTCGCGATGGGTTCGTCCACGGAGAATAGTGCCTACAAAACCACGCGTAACCCGTGGGATTTGACGCGAATTCCCGGCGGCTCATCGGGCGGTTCGGCGGCGGCGGTTGCCGCGTGTCAGGCACCCGTTTCGCTCGGCACCGACACCGGCGGTTCGATCCGACAACCGGCCAGCCTTTGCGGCATCGTCGGCATCAAACCGACGTACGGCCGCATTAGCCGCTACGGCCTGATTGCCTTCGCGAGTTCGCTCGATCAAGTCGGGCCGTTCACGCACGACGTCATGGACAACGCACTCCTCATGGAAGTCCTTTCCGGGCACGACCCGAAGGACAGCACGAGCGTCGATGTCCCCGTCCCTGCTTACACGAAGACGCTGAACGACCCCGTGAAAGGGCTACGCATCGGCGTGCCGAAAGAGTTCTTCGGCGAAGGCCTCGATCCCGAAGTGGAAGCATCGATTCAAGCGGCACTCAAGGAATACGAGAAACTCGGCGCGAAGTTGGTCGATGTGTCGTTGCCGCATTCGCGGTATGCGGTCGCCGTGTATTACATCGTCGCCACCGCAGAGGCTTCATCAAATCTCGCGAGATTCGACGGTATGCACTATGGCCATCGCACGAAAGTGAAGACCGACCTCATCAACACATACGCCAAGTCGCGCGGTGAAGGTTTCGGGAAAGAAGTGCAGCGCCGCATCATGCTCGGCACCTACGCGCTGAGTAGTGGCTACAAGGACGATTACTACTTGAAAGCACTGAAAGTGCGCCGCCTGATCAAGAACGACTTCGATGACGCCTTCAAATCGTGCGATGTCGTCATGGGGCCAACCGCACCCTCGGCGGCGTTCAAAATGGGCGAGAAATCCGATAATCCACTGGCGATGTACCTCTCGGACATTTACACGATTTCGTGTAACCTCGCCGGAATCGCTGGGCTGAGTATCCCGTGTGGCTTCACGAGAGGCGGCCTGCCAATCGGCCTGCAACTGCTGTCGCCACCGTTCGACGAAGAAAAGATGTTACGCATCGCAAGGATGTACGAAGCCGCCACCGACTGGCACACGAAACGTGCGAACGCGTGATGATTTTGAACGTGGTAGAACCGATGCAACTGACTTTTGAAGTTGCGATCTCATCAAACCGGTCGTTTTCAATGAAAAAAATCCTCCTCTCGATCCTGCTACTCGTCAGTTGTGGCTCACTCCATGCTGCGGAATTCTCCCAGCCGGACGCGAAGGCGCTGCCCGATTTGTTCGTCTGGACGGACACTTGTAACGTGTGGGTACTGCGCGATGGCGATGCGGCTTTGTTGGTGAACCTTGGCGATGGCAGTGTGCTCGAAAACCTCGCAAAAATCGGCGTGAAACGGGTCGAATGGGTGTTGTTCACCGATCACCATCGCGAGCAATGCCAGGGCATGCCGAAGCTTGTGCGCCGTGAAGGCGGTACCAAAGTCGCTGCGCCCGAACTCGAAAAGGCGTTTTTTGAAACGCCCACGGAGTTCCGCAAAATGAACGCGAGCCTTCGCGATGCGTTTGCGATTCATGGAACGAGCTACGTGCGGCCACCGATACAGCCGATCCCGCTCGACCGCACGTTTGCGATCGACGAGACGTTCGTTTGGCACGGCCGCAAAATTGCGTGCCTCGACACGCGCGGCACCAGCCCTGGCGGCATGACGTACCGGCTGCAAGAGAATGGCCACGCGATCGCGTTCAGTGGCGATGTCATGCTCGACGGCGCGAAAATGCACACGTGGTTCGACACCGAATGGGACTACGGCTTCGCCGCGGGCATCCGGGCGTTGCGGAAATCGGTGACCCGACTCAGCGACTCCGCGCCGGCCTGGTTGCTGCCTTCGCACGGGCCGGCGATGCCGAACCCGGCGGCACAACTTCGCGCATATCAGGCGAAATTGCAGCAGTTCGAGGCACTTTATGTGCGCGGTTACCGCGTCGAAGATCCATCGGCGTTTCACGACACGCTTTCCAAGCCGACGGTTGTGCCCGATGTCGCGCAGGTTTCGCCGCACTTGTTCAAGTTCAAGCGCAAGAAGTTTTGGCCGAATTTCGGGCTGATTCTCGCCGACAGTGGGCGGGCACTCGTCGTCGATTGCGGGCTGTTAGACGTTAAGTTTCTCGATGAATCGCTGGAAGGAATGCGGAAGCATTACGGGTTGAAAGCGATCGATGCCGTCGTGATTAGCCACATGCACGGCGACCATTTCCTGGAAGCCAGCCACCTGCGCGAGAAGTGGGGCACGAAGATTTGGGCACTCGACCGCATGGTCGAAAAAATGGAGCACCCCGAACGGTTCGACTACGCCGCCCCGATTCAGGCGTACGGGAAAAAAGCCACCGATGGCACGCCGCTCCGTGGCGTGCGCGTGGATAGCGGGTTCAAATCCGGCGAAACGATCGAGTGGGAAGGCCACACGTTCACAATCGACTGGATGCCCGGCCAAACGGAATTCGCGCTCTGTTTCCACGGCCAAATCGATGGCCGCAAAGTCGCATTTACCGGCGATAACATTTTCGGCGACCCCGAAGATCCCCGGCAGACCGGCCACGAAGCCGTCGTCGCGCACAACAGCGCGATCTTCGAGGAAGGTTACATTTACGGCGCGGAATATCTGAAA
>JAYSKW010000869.1:0-2783 GCA_043726085.1 Limnoglobus sp. | reverse complement strand
GTGTGGACGTGTTCGCCGGGCGCGATGTCTTTGCCCGCGAAGCCGATGACTTGGCCGTACTTGTGGATCGGCTCGCCCGCCAGGATCGGCCGCACGGCGAACTTGTGGCCGAGCTTCACGTTCGTCGCAATCGCCACGGTGCCGCCGTCGAACTCCACTTCGGTACCCGCGACGATGAGGCGACGGGCCACGGCGATGTTGTCGATCGGGCGAAGGTGGACGGCGACAGTCGAGAGGGCAGCAGGCATGAAGGCTCCTTGCGTGAATGCGGGTATCTCTTCAAGTTAATGCGAACGGGCACAAGAGTAAACGCGAGTGTGGAAAAGACCGGTCGCAACTTCCGGCCTGTGCGTGATATGACAGGCTTACGGCACGATTCCATGACGAGTTTTCCGATTCGCGCGACATCTCCCGTTGCGAACTGGGTTTGTAACACTAAACTACCGCAATTAGCGACAGTCTGCGTACCCTGCTTCGCTGAGTTTTTTCACTGGTTTCTGAAAGGTCGGGCAATGGAAAAGTACATGTGCTACGGGGCGCTCGGCGTCGCCGCACTCATGTTTCTGCTCTTTGTGCTCGACATTGCCATCGGGATACCGTTCGGCGGTAGCCCGTTTATGCTCGTCGACATTTGCGGGATCGTTGCCAGTTTGCTCGTCGGCTACATGGGCTTCAACGCCTTGCGCGACTTACGTTAATTCCTCGCTCGCTTCGGTTCGTTCGGTTGCCAGACGTACCAATTCCTGAATCATGCTTTCGGTCGTCGCTTCGGCAGATTGCGCGATCACGCGATAACCCATTGCTTCCACGGCGGCGGTCGTTTCCTCGCTGATTGTGATCAGGTCGATTTCACCGCGTGCCACCCGGTCGCGGATCGTGTCGTCGCACGCCGTCAGGAACGACTTCGCGATGTTTGAACTCGTCAACGTCACGTAACGAATCTCGCCCCGACGCAGTGCATCGAAAATCTCCGACGCCGGTTCGACCGCATCGACCTGATCGTAAACCGTCACCGCTTCCAGCGTCGCGACCTGCGATAACTCGTCGCGAATCACATCGCGGCCCCGGTTCGCCTTCGGGAACAACACGCGCTTCCCCGCAACGAGATGCTTCAGCGCGACCGAGAGCGTGGCCGCCGAATAGCCGCTCCCCGGCACGAAATCGGGCTTCAGATGGTACACGCGCAATGCCTCGGCAGTCTTCGGCCCGACGGCGGCAATCTGCGTGCGTCCGAGATCGCGAATATCGCGGCCCCGTGCGAACAGCCTTTGGAAAAAGCGATGGACGCCGTTCGTGCTCGTGAACAGGATCCAATCCCAGCCCGCCGTGCGGAAGGCATCAATCGCGACATCAACGGGGCCGAAATCGTCGGGGTCGCGGATTTCGACGGTCGGCATCAAGTACGGCACGGCACCGAGTAACTCCAATCGTCGCAGCATCGCGGCGGCTTGGTCTTTGGGCCGCGTTACGAGGACGCGCTGGCCGAACAGCGGGCGACTCTCGAACCACGAACGCTCGGTTCGCTGGCCGACCGCATCGCCGACGAGGATCAACCCCGGCGATTCGAGGCCCGCGTGGCGGCGCGATTCTTCGAGACCACCGAGCGTGGAAACGACGGTCCGCATGTCGCCCGTGGAAGCGCGTTCGATGATCGCCGCCGGGGTCGTGGGGGCTTTCCCGAACTTCAACAACTCGGCGACGATCAACGGCAACCGGGCGATGCCCATGTAGATTGCGAGCGTGCCGGGGAAGTTCGCGAGGGCGCGCCAATCGAGCTTGTTGCCGGGCTTCGTCGGCAGTTCGTGCCCCGTTATGAACGCGATGGCGCTGGCGTAATTGCGGTGCGTCAGCGGCATATCGAGGTACGCCGCCGCCGCGAGTGCCGCCGTCACGCCGGGCACGATTTCGTACGCCACGCCCGCCGCCCGCAGTGCCTCGGCTTCTTCGCCGCCGCGACCGAACACGAGCGGATCGCCGCCTTTCAGGCGCACGACGCGCTTGCCTTTTTTGGCGTTCTCCGCGAGCAGAATGTGAATGTGCGGGTACTTGTCCGGGTGATTGCCGGGGAGTTCGCGAACGCAGATCGTCTCGGCGTTCGGATTCGCGAAATCGAGGATGCGCTTCGGCACCAATTGGTCGTACAGCACGACATCGGCGGTCGCGAGTACCTCGAGGGCACGCAGAGTGAGTAAGCCGGGGTTACCGGGGCCAGCCCCTACCAGATAGACGTAAGGTTCGGACGGATCGTTCATGCAGGAATTGTAGTCAAGTTACAGCACGCCGTACTTCTGGAACGCCGCGACCGCTTTCATTCCGTTGCCAATCGCGTCGCGCACCTCGTTCTCTGTGTCACATTCTTTAACTCACAACTCTCTGCTCAAAACGATTAATTACTCTTCGAGACGCAAATGAAGTGGCGAGTGATGGCGTTGCGGCTGGTGGCATTGTCCTTGATGCGAAGCAAGAGTTACCTCGGTACATATCTGCGTCGGCAGCGCTCGCGTCTCGGCGCGCCGAAGGCGATCACCGCGACGGCGTACAAGGGGCATCTAAGCGATGCCAGCGGGAGTGGTGAGTGGCGAGACGGAATTGACAATTCGGAATGAGTTGCTGCTTCGGAAAATGCGAGGACGGCCCGCGCAACCCGTGCGCGCCTATGGCGACGCAGGCACCGGTCACAGCGGTGGATTAACGCTCGCAGCCAGGGGAAGTTCCTGGGGCACTCCTCTTCGGCGGAGCCGAGCCTGCAGGCCGGGAACGTGGGCGGCGGGCTACACTAACCT
>JAYSKW010000868.1:0-1078 GCA_043726085.1 Limnoglobus sp. | reverse complement strand
CACACCGGCCGGCGCGTTCGTGCTGCACCCGTATGGCCGCTACTGCAACGCGAACAAATTCGCGGGCGAAATCGACACGCTCGAATGCCTCGAACACGTGAAGAAACATTACCGCATCGACGATTCTCGGGTCGTGGCGCGCGGCTTCAGCATGGGCGGCGCGGCCTGCTGGCAGTACGCCGTCCATTACCCTACGCTGTTCTGCGCAGCCGCCCCTGGTGCCGGGTTCAGCGAGACGCCCGAGTTCCTCAAAGTATTCCAGAACGAGAAGGTCGAACCGACGTGGTACGAGAAGAAACTCTGGGGAATGTATAACTGCACCGACGTCGCCCAGAACATCTTCAACATTCCAACGGTGGCCTACAGCGGCGAGAACGACAGCCAGAAGCAGGCCGCCGACGTAATGGCCCGCGAGATGAAGAAACACGGCATGGAACTGACGCACATCATCGGCCCGAAGACCGGCCACAGCTACGAGAAGAACGCGAAAGTCGAACTGAACAAGCAGATCGATGCAATCGCGGAGAAGGGGTTGCCGAGCGACCGGAAGGAAATCAAGTTCGTGACGTACACGCTGCGTTACAACGAGTGCGGCTGGGTAACAGTGACGAGACTGGAAAAACACTGGGAGAAAGCAAGTGTTGACGCGACCAGATCCGACCTAATGGTTAACGTGAAAACGAAGAACGTGTCTGCGCTTCGCGTGCCATTTGGTAACAGCGGTGTAAAGATCGACGGTGTCGAAGTCCTCAGTCCAGGAATCCACGACGCGGTGCAGCACTTAGGATTCAGCAAATTAGATGGCAAATGGAAACTGTCAACCGCAGGTAGCGAGGGATTACAAAAGACGCACGGCCTTCAAGGCCCCATCGACGATGCCTTCATGGACTCGTTCCTCATGGTTTCACCGACCGGCACTCCGATGAACGAGAAGATTGGCACGTGGACCACAACCGAGATGAAGCACGCGACCGAACATTGGCGCAAGCAGTTTCGCGGCGATGCCCCGATGAAGGCCGATAAAGACGTGACCGAACTCGACATACAAAACAACAACCTCATTCTCTGGGGCGACCCG
>JAYSKW010000867.1:0-3383 GCA_043726085.1 Limnoglobus sp. | reverse complement strand
CAAAGCCGTCAAGGGTGGCGTCTCGAAGATCAACCCGATCACCAAAGAGCCGTACATCACGAAGGATCGCCCCGCCCATAACAAGGTCGGCATCCGCCCGGTGAAGGCGTTCGCCGAATCGCTGAAGTAACTCGCAGCGGATCCGAAGCATCCAACAACGAGCGGGCCAATCGGCCCGCTCGTTGCTTTCCCGGTGATACGCCGATGACAAAACCGTACGACGCGACGATGAAGACCTTGCTCGACGAGTTTGCCATCGATTGGATCGGCTGGCTCGCGCCGCGTTTCGGCTTGCCGGCAACCACCCAGGCCGAGCCGCTCGACGTCGATTTGTCCACTGTGCAGTTGGAAGCAGACAAAGTGTTTCGGCTCAAACACCCTGCCAACGGACTCTTGCACATCGAACCGCAGACGGCACACGATCTGACATTTCCGGACCGGATACTCGCTTACAACGTGATGCTCGAACGTAAGTATGGTGGGCCTGTTCACTCGATTGCACTGTTGCTTCGACCGCGGGCCGATGCAACGAGTATCACGGGACTCGTCCAACGCCGTTACGACGACGGGCAAATTTATCTCCAATTCCACTAAGAAGTGATTCGCGTGTGGGAATTGGAGCTCGAACCGCTGATGAACGGGAATATCGGTGCGATCCCACTGGCGCTTTTGACCGACCAGGCACGCGGGCGATTGCCCGAACTCGTCGATCGGATCGACGAGCGATTGCGAGCGGAGCCGGTCGCTGACATCACTCGTAGGCTGTTGCTGACTTCGAGTTACATCTTGTTGGGCTTGCGATATGATAGAGATGAAATCCGCTCCGCATTCGTGAGGGTTACGGGCATGAAAGACTCGACAACGTATCAGGCGATCCTGCAAGAAGGCCGTGAAGAAGGTCTCTATGCCGGGATGCTGAAGGGGATGCAGGAAGGACTGCAAGCCGGGATCCAGACCGGGATCCAGACCGGGATCCAAACCGGGATCCAAACTGGAATCCAAACGGGTCGCCTCGAAGGTCTGCAAACTGGACTTGTTGCTGCAAGACAGGAAGATTTGATCGACATTATCCGCGAGCGATTTGGCGCGGTTCCCGAACTGGTCGAAGCGAGGATCCGTGCGACGTTGGACTCCGCGAAGTTGCAGGTGGCGGTCCGTCAAGCGGTTCGCGTGACGGACCCGAACGAGATCCTCCGATAAACCGCTGCAAAACTCTCCTCCCCCTTTTTGAAAGAACCACCATGCTTCGTTTCGCTCTCCCTGTCCTGGCGATTCTTGCGTCAGTCGTTTTGGCGAATGCGGCCGAACCGGCGAAGATTGCCGTGCTGATTATCGATGGCCAGAACAACCACAACTGGAAGGCGACTACGCCGGTCATGAAGAAGTACCTCGAAGAATCGGGGCACTTCACCGTCGATGTCGCGACCTCGCCGGAGAAGGGCAAGAAGGACGAGATGGCCAAATTCAAACCGGATTTGTCCAAGTACGCCGCCGTTGTCAGCAACTACAATGGCGAATCGTGGTCGAAAGAATTGAACGAGTCGCTCGAAGCGAAGATCAAAGATGGCACGCTCGGTTACGTCGTCATTCACGCGGCGAACAACGCCTTCGGTGGCTGGAAGCAGTATTACCAGATCATCGGCATGGGCTGGCAGAACGAGAAGTTCGGCAACCGGCTGTACCTCGACGATGCGGGTAAAGAAGTCATCCAGGAAGCGGGCAAGGGCATGGGTGCGGGGCATCGTTATACCGGGCCGTTCACGGTGACCGTTCGCGATGGCGAACACCCCGTCACGAAGGGGATGCCGAAGGAATGGCTGCACTGCAAGGACGAACTTTACGACAACATGCGCGGCCCCATCGAAAACGTCAAAGTGTTGGCCACTGCCTATTCCAAAGGCACCAAGGTTCACGAACCGATGATCTGGACCGTCTCGTACGGCAAGGGTCGCGTCTTCCACACGCCGTTGGGGCACGATGCGAACGCGATGCACTGCGTCGGTTTCGTGGCGACGCTGTTGCGTGGCACCGAGTGGGCGGCGAGCGGCAAAGTGACGATCGCACTGCCGAAGGAATTCCCAACCGCGGACAAAGAGAGCGTCTACCCCGCGAAGTAACGACTGAGTTCACGCAACTGATCGCCCCCGGTACTCCAACGGGGGCGGTTTCATTTCCCGCGATCCGTAAACTACAAGAACGAATGCGGACGTGCGAATGTCTTGTCGGTGTTTACCGATGCGATGCGAGGCGAAATTGCGATGCCAGAAACTGTAGTCGTAACCGAAGGGCCGAACGAAGTCGTGGCCGCCCCGCAAGATGCCGCGCTGTTGGAACGCATTCGTCGCCTCGAAGACGCCCTCGCTCAACGCCCCGCCCCCGTTACCGCTGTGGTGCCGCACAATGAAGAACAACTCGCGGAACGACTGCTAACGATCATCTCTGCGAAGGCCGCCCAGCATCGTGCGGCGACTTCAAATGCACCCCCCGCACCGTTGGGTGTCGCACCGATTCAGACCTACGCGCAGTATCCGTTTCCGCCGGGTGCGGCGATGCCGCCGAACGAGCCGAGCGTCTGGACGTGGTTTACGTCGAGCGTGCTCGGCGAGATCAAGCTGATCGTGCGGATGTATCTCGACCCGCGTTACCGCCTCAGTCGGTTCGCCCAACTCGGCGTGCCGATCATCCTCGCCGCATTCGTGTTCAACTACTTTTTCTTCCTGCTGCCGCCGATCGGCGCGATACCGATCGTGCGCGAAATCTTGGAACGATTCGTCTGCGTCCTGCTATCAATCGGGTTGTACAAAGTGCTGGCACGCGAAGTGATACGCTATCGTCGGGTGCTCGAATATCTCTCGCAATACGGCCAACATTAAAAGGAGAACTTCGATGAAAGGGAACTATACCGCCGTCGTTCAGCAGAGCGGACAATGGTGGATCGGCTGGGTAGAGGAAGTGCCGGGGGTCAACTCTCAAGGAACGACTCGCGAGGAACTGCTCGATAACCTACGTGACGCACTCGAAGAAGCTTTGGAAATGAATTTCAAACCGGAAAGCATTGTGCAACTATGATCCGCCTCGGTGTGAATATCGACCACGTCGCTACGCTCCGTCAAACTCGTCGGGGGTACGAGCCGGACCCCGTTGCGGCCGCGATTCTGGCGACGCTTGCGGGTGCGGATGGTATTACCGTCCACTTGCGCGAAGACCGCCGACACATTCAAGATCGCGATGTGTACCGGGTTCGGGAAGCCGTCGCGACTCGCCTCAATTTCGAGATGGCCACAGTGGCCGAGATCGTCGCGATTGCCTTGAAGGTCAAGCCCGATGAAGCCACGCTCGTACCCGAGAAGCGTGCGGAACTGACGACCGAAGGTGGGTTGGAT
>JAYSKW010000866.1:0-3419 GCA_043726085.1 Limnoglobus sp. | reverse complement strand
CGATCTGAAGCGAGTTCACACGGCACGCTTACGCCGTGCCGCTCGCCATCGCATGTTTGTAAAGGAATGTATTCTCGATTAGTCGATGACGGTTTCGCCGCCGTCGCGGGAACCCATCGCACGCCAGGAAATGAGGCTGATGCTCGTCGGCACGAACCGCACCGAGCCGTCCATCATGCCGACGAGGACGCCACCCGTGTGGGCGCTGGTCGCCGTCGTCGCGATGCGGCCGGGAGGGTACATGCACGACCGCGTGTTCGGCCCGGAGACGTGGTAGTACTTCGTGGTCGAGTGGTAGCCTTGCAGCCACGGGGCACCGACATCCGAGCGGCCTTGCAAGGCCAGATTGGTCACATCGGTGGCCGCACACATCGCCACCGATTCATCGGGCGTGTTCGGGTAGGTACCGGGTTGGAAGGTATCGGTCGGGGACGAAATGGCTTGGTTGAAATCGCCCTTCAAGTGTTCGCTGAAACCGGCGGTGTTGCTCAGGCCATCGGTGATCGCTGCGAAGTTCGTCGTGAGAATTGGCACGAATGGGCCGTTCGGTTTCGGCAGCAGCGAGTTCGGACCGCTCGTCGAAGGTTGACTGTTCAACAGCCCGTTACCCGAGTTCGTACGGTAGTTGATACCCGCCCAACCGGCCGGCACCGAATTCACGGGGTCCGAAGGGCAGAGGAACGTTTTGATGGTGACCGCACGTGCATTCGCGTTGTTGGCGGTGTCCCATTTTGCGGTCAGGTCGATGAGCCGATACGCATTTTCTTGCTCGATTTGCGGCAACATATACGCGAACGCAGACAGGCCCGTGCTGATCGTCCCTCCCGGAGGAATGCCTGCATCGGATGCGGGCAGGTAGCCGTTGGCGTCGTGGTAATTGTGTGCCGAGAGGCCGAGTTGTTTGATGTTGTTCGTGCATTGGCTGCGGGCCGCAGCCTCGCGAACCTTCTGCACGGCCGGTAACAGCAGCCCGATCAAGATCGCGATAATCGCGATGACGACGAGCAATTCGATGAGCGTGAACGCAGAGCGTGTGCGACGAATCATGAGAGCACCTGAAATAAGGGAGAGTAACGAAATAATGGAGAAATACCGAGTATCAACGTGGGCACGTTTTATACGTGCCATCGTTGTAAAGTGGCACGTATAAAACGTACTCCACGTAACTGCTGCAAACGCAGCGAGCATCGACGGAATTTATCGGATGATTGCGAGAGACACAGACGCATCGACCGCGTGAAGTGCCATCGCCGTTACGGCGATTCGCACGACGTGACGCCACGAGGGCACAACGTCAGATCACGGAGCGATGGTCGCAGGATTAGATCGAACGGGGCGGGCGATAGGTGATCGAGGAGCAGTGGATCGGCGTACCGACAGAAACGATCGCGATGGAAGTTCCCGACAACGAGGGTTGAGCTGCGAGCGATTGCACTTTCGCAACCCATTCGTCGATCGGCGGGGCGAGCTTCGTGTGATTGACGGGTGGGATCAGCGGCAAGGGGTTCGGCTTCGCCGAGCAGTTCGGCCCGTGGCACTTGGGTACGAGCGGTGTGGCGGGATCGCCAGCGACATTGTGACCGGCCATCGGCACATCGAACGTCACACCATTAATCGTCACGTACTCGCCGCAACCGGCCTCTGCCTTACCGCCAAACGCAATCAGCGCCACTAGCGTTGCCGCCAGAGCGAAGAGCCGTTTCGCAGAGAGTAAGAGAGAGAGTTTCATAATCGTGCCGTTATCAGTCTGTTCGACTTATTTACGATTAGACTCAAGACGAAGTTTAATGTCAATAACAAATTGCACGATTTTTCGAGAAAGACACCGTCGCCCGGTTTACGGTATGCTGAAAGTATCTTTCCACGGAGGTTCGTCATGCGCACCGCAATCGGCAGTTGGATCTTAGTATTCGGGCTTTTCGCCGTACATGCCGAGGAGCAGAAGAAGCCGCGTTACGAAACGCGAAAGCTCCACGATCCCGATGGCATCGGCAAGTTCTACGTCGGCCGCGAGATCGCGCACGTGATGGGGCACCAAGGCGCAGGTTGGCTCGAACGCCCCGAGCGCGAGAAGGAAGAAGATCCCGCCAAATTGCTGAAAGCACTGGAAATCCAGCCCGGAATGACCGTGGCCGACATCGGCGCAGGTAGCGGCTACCACTGTTTCCGCATGTCCCCGCTCGTCGGCGATAAGGGCAAAATTCTCGCCGTAGACATCCAACCCGAGATGCTCGCGCTGATTAAGACTCGCGCGAAAAAAGAGAACGTCACGAACATCGACCTCGTCGAAGGCACCGAGACCGACCCGAAGTTACCCGCAGGGAAAGTCGACCTGATCATCCTCGTCGACGTCTATCACGAGTTCTCGCAGCCATACGAAATGACGGAGAAAATGATCGCCGCCCTGAAGCCCGGCGGCCGCATCGCCTTCGTCGAATTCCGCCTCGAAGACCCGAAAGTGCCGATCAAGTTGGTCCACAAAATGACCGAACGCCAAGTGACCATCGAGATGGAGCAGTTCCCAGAACTCGAACACCTCAAGACCGACAAAAGCCTACCCTGGCAGCACATCGTGCTGTTCAAGAAGAAGGAAATCAAGTGAACAAAGCCCACTAACGATCGTTGGTGGACTTTCGGCTACTGCTTCTTCACCTTCTCCAGCAGTGCGTCTTTTACCTGGTGCGGCAGGAACTTCGTGAGGTCGCCGCCCAACACGGCGATCTGCCGCAGCAGCGAACTGCTGACGTGCGAATACTCTTCGGTGGCCATCAGGAATACGGTCTCGATTTCCGGGTCGAGGTGCAAGTTCATGAGGCTCATCGTGAACTCGTATTCCATGTCGCTGAGCGTGCGCAGTCCGCGCAGGATAATGCGTGCCCCGGACTCGCGAACGAAGCGTACGGCCAGCCCCTCGAAGCTACGGACTTCGACGTTCGGGAACGGTTTGGCTACGTCGCAAAGCAATTCGACGCGATCTTCCAACGAGAACATCGTGGTCTTGTCGGTGTTAATCCCGACGCCGACGATGAGCCGGTCGTAGAGCCGACTGCCGCGTTTGATGATGTCGAAGTGCCCGTGGTGAACGGGGTCGAACGTACCCGTGTAGACGGCCACTCGCGCATTGAGAGTCGAACCCATCGCTACTGCCCTCAGTTGGTCGGCACGTGCTCGATCCGGTTAAGCTACAGACTTCTCGTTTTGTACTACGAATCGGATGGCGGCTACCCAAAACTGAGGCGATTGGAACCGTGCCTATTTTCCACTGAACGCTCTCGTCAATGCTCGTGACGATGGTGAATGTCGGGGTAGTGGACGTGGGCGTGGGTCATCGCCTCGTGTTTGTGCGGGTGGCTGTGCGGCTCGCCGGGCGGGTCGTCGGGGCCGTGTTCGTGTTGGTGGTGTTCGTCGTGGACGTGGCT
>JAYSKW010000865.1:0-1521 GCA_043726085.1 Limnoglobus sp. | reverse complement strand
AACACCGGCGTGCCCGGCAACGTCTTCGTGCTGTCCGACGGAGCCACCGACGAACTGTTTTCCAACCTCGGCTACGGCGACCTCGATAACGCATTTCGCATCACGGTCGAGCTCGATCAGTATGGAATGCGGCTCGACGAACCGATCCGGATCGCCCGCGCCGTCGCCGACAAAGATGGCCGACTGACGACCCTCGCCGCCGATGCGGTTCCACCGGAAAAGGCGGAGTACCTTGCGAGTAAGGAGATTTACTTCGTCGTCAATCAAGAGCGAGCGAAGAAACCCGGCGAAGAGAAACCGCGACGGCGCTTCCTCAACATGCGTGCCATCGATAACCCGCTGGTGGCGGCATCGGTTCATAACATTCGGCTGGAAGACGGTGGGCTGTGGTTCAACCGCGCCGGTGTGCAAAAGGGCAAAGATGATGTGAGTTTCATCCAATGCGTACTCGGCGAAGGCACGGCGGGCGTTCTCGGCGAGGAT
The DNA here is from genome assembly GCA_043726085.1 of Limnoglobus sp. Lineage (GTDB taxonomy): Bacteria > Planctomycetota > Planctomycetia > Gemmatales > Gemmataceae > Limnoglobus. The sequence continues at coordinate 1,038 of JAYSKW010000865.1, read as the reverse complement.
GCGAATAAGCCCCGGCTCGAACGCGGCGACACGTTCCAAATCAACGACCTGGCGTGTGTTGTCGTCGGTATCATGAAGGCCGAAGGCACCACGTTCGGCTCGGAAATTTGGGTGCAAAATATCGACCTCATCACGCGGACGTTCGGCAAGAAGGGTAACTTCACCACGCTCGTCGTACGCAATAATCTCAACACGCTCGAAGCCTCACAGGCGCTCGCGTACCACCTACAGAATCGCTATACGCAACAGAAGTTCAAAGCGTTTGCCGAGCCGGAATACTACGCGGAACTGACGAAGACGAACGATCAGTTCCTCATCAACATCATTTTAGTGGCGATTATCATGGCGATTGGCGGCGTGTTCGGCGTGATGAACACGCAGTTCGCGTCGATCGCCGCACGCATTCGCGAAGTCGGCGTGTTGCGGATTCTCGGCTTCAAACGCTGGCAGATTTTGATTTCGTTCATGCTCGAATCGCTGACGATCGCGTTCGTCGGCGGCTTGCTCGGCTGCGCAATTGGCTACCTGATGAACGGCTACGAAGCGCAGAGTACGCTCTCCAGCGGCGCGGGGGGCGGCGGGAAAAGCGTTGCGTTGAAGATGCTCGTGAACTACGAAACCGTCGCAGCTGGCGTGTTGTTCACGCTCATGATGGGACGCATCGGCGGCCTCGTACCGGCACTGTCGGCAATGCGAATGAAGATCCTCGACTCACTGCGGTAGCCTACGCCACGGCGTTGCGATACACCATCGCCATGAACAACCCACCGCGAATCCGGGCTGGCATGGTCGGCCTCGGGATGATCTTCGACGAAACCTATCGACCGTTTTTCGAGCAAGTTCACCGCGATGGGATGTACCGCCGCGACTTCGGTCTGGTGGAAGTCGAACTCGCGGCGGTGGCTACCCGTACGGGTAGCCGTGCGGAGAAGTATCGTGGGCAGTCGCCGACGCCATTTGCGAACTTCACCGGCAGCGATGCCGCCGAGCAATTGGCGAAAAGCGCTGTCGATGTCGTGTGTGTGGCCACGCCGGACG
>JAYSKW010000864.1:0-1368 GCA_043726085.1 Limnoglobus sp. | reverse complement strand
CTCGCAACACCGCATCGTCCCGAATCGCGCCCGCCGTATGCGTGTAACTCGTCACGTTCGGCAAGCGAATCACGCCGCCGTTGAGCGCACTGAGGCTGCCGCCGTTAATGTTCGTCTCGGCGTTCGCATTCACCACGGCTTGCGAGCCGCTCGCGGTGAACGTCGAGCCGTTGCTCACCTGAAAGCGGGCGTTGAAGATGCTCGCTTCGGTCACGGTCAGGTTGCCGCCGTCGAGAACGAGTTCCTCGTTGCTGATGATGCTCTTCACCTTCACGTTGCCGGTGCTGAGCCGGACGCGGATGTTGGTATTCAGTCGGTCGATGATGACGGCATCGTTTTCGCCCGGTACCCGGCCGGCACTCCAGTTTTGCGCGTCGTTCCAGTTGCCGTTTTCGCCAATCCAGGCGTTGGCGTTCAGTGCGTCGAGATCGTAACTGGTGAACGGGAAGTCGATTGGCTGTGCGATCGCGTTGCCGGCGCGGTCGGCAAGTATCGACGGGTCGAACCGCACTTGATAGCGACCGGCGGCCAGTTGCGCGTCGAATAGAACGGAGATTCGGCGATCCGAAAGTGCCGTGATACTGGCGATCGATACGGTGGTATCGTCGTCGCCACCGAGTATCGCGTTTTTGCCGAGGTTCGTGAGTTGTACGCCACCGACCGCAAGTTTCGACGCATCGATCGGCTCGCTGAAGAACAGCGTCAAGCCCTTCATCTGGAAACCTGCGCCATCGTTGGTCGGGTTGCTGCCCAGTAAGGTCGGCGGGGTACTGTCCGGGGTGAGAGTGAAGGTCAACTCGTTGGAAAGCTTACTATTTCCGCCGGTATCGGTGGCACGAGCCTGGATGCGGACCGTCGTGGCTCCTGTTGACAGCGATGGCATCACTGCGGAGAGGTCGAACGGAGCCGACACGGCGTTTCGGACGACGACCCCGTTGACGAGCAATTCGACGTTGCGAACCTGGACATCGTCGGTCACGTTCGCCCCGAACGAGACCAGTGACCCTTCGTCGATTGTCGCTCCGGTTGGGCCGGTGATCGTAATCGACGGGGCAACACCCTTCGTGTCGAACGGAACGTAGTTGACGACCTGCAATCCCTTCGCCGTCGATACGAAGCCGATGCCCGAAGCAATCGAAATGGAGGTCGGTGCGGCACTCGTTGCGAACTGAGTAACGACCTGATTCGTGTTGGCTGGGTCGGACGTGTTGACGATTTGCACGCCAGCGAAACGCTGCCCGGTTAGCGCCAACCCACCGAGTAAGCCGAGTCCCGACCCGTTGGGAACGATCACCTGGCCAGGGTAGGCGAAGCCGCCCGAGACATCCGACGGACTGATTTCGCTGAGGCTGTCGAGGTTGCGAATGT
>JAYSKW010000863.1:0-4418 GCA_043726085.1 Limnoglobus sp. | reverse complement strand
CTTCGCAATCGTAGCGGCGATGTCGATGGGGAGTTGCGTCGGCGGGATCTTTTCACGCAAATACGGCACCGAGAGTTTCGCGTCCGAAGCAAACAATCGCACGGCGAGAAATGCCTTTTTGGCATCGCTCGAGGCGAGGTCGGGGAACGCCGCATCCATTTCGCTTCGGGTCACCGGCACATGTTTCGACAGCGGAAACAATGGCATAATGTGTACAGTATTATCGCTTGCCACGTACGCCACAGAGCGCCGATCCGGCGCGAACGCAACCGAGGTACTATCACCGGAAAGCGCAACTGTATGGCGAACATGGCCTGTCAGTGTGTCGGTAAATATCAGTTCTTTACTACCAGCGTTGGCGATCATTCGGCCATCATTGTTAATGGAACCGATATAGGTGTTTTCTTTTGAAGAAATCCGCGAATCGCTTTCGAGATCGTAGAGGTGGATGCCTTTGTTCGTCGTCAACCCGAGGTATCGTCCATTTGCGCTCCAAGTTTGTTGCGTGAGACTTCCCAACCCCATCATCAGTCGTAGCATCCTCGCCGTTTCGAGGTGGTACACGCCGACGACGAATTGCGGCGGTTCGCCGTTGCCATGGCTCGTCTCCGCACGAAGTATCACCGCAGCCAGGGTTTGATCGGGGCTGACCTTGACCATCTGCTGGTGCGAAAAACCAAAGTTGCCGGTAATGCGGACGCCCATATCGATCGGATTCGGATCGACCCGACTCAAGTCCCACCGCCACGTCTTTGAATGGAAGCCGTGACAAATCAAGTACCGCCCGTTCCGCGTGAGTTGGAGTTCGTCGCCGATAGAAACCCCGCCCGCGAGCCGGCAGATCTCGCGGCCCGTGTCGGGGTCGGACAGGACCGGTATGCCCATGCTGGGGACAGTTGGGTCTGCGAGTTCGGGCACCATCGTGACGCGGAACGCCCGATCGCGTGCGGTGACCTGATACACTTGCCTGTCGTAACCGCGGTGGACGATCGCCGCCGCGCCGCTTTCGCTGATTCGGTGCGGCGGAATGCTCAACCGCTCTTTGCCCGTCGCGACGTCCCACGTTTTTAGGCCGCCGAAGTGATTCTGATCGTACGGCCCCACCTCCAAAGTCGTACCGCCATCCAAAAACTGCAAGCCAGAGTATTGCGAGATGTTGAAGGTCGGTTTTCCGGGAACGATCTGCCGTCGCGTGGCGACGTCCCAGACCGTCAATCCCCCGTCTGCATTCGACAGGAGTCGCTTGCGATCGCGGCTGTACTGGCCGTACAGATGCGATCTCCGCCAGAAGTGCGTTTCGCCCATTTCGAGCGGAATCCGCTTCCCCGTCCGCGTATTGAAATAGGTGACGTCGTGATTGACGAGTCCTTCGCCGCCGACGGAAACGATCTCACCGACCGGCTGATTGGATAATAAATACCCGTATGAGTTCCGATCCGATAAACCTTGCGACCAGTTCCGCTCGTTGGTGGCGACGTTGAAGGAGAAGACTTCGGGCGGATTACTCCCGTTCTGATTCTCGCCGGGTTTTCGCCCCACGCCGTACACGCTGTTTCCATCCTTAGACAGGGCAACGTAAAACGCATCGGTGGAATGTCGTGCCAACTCCTTGGCCGTCGCGGTGTCGTAAACGACGAACTCTTTTTGGTTGGCGAACGCCAGCCGCGAACCGCTCTCGTTAAAGGAGGGATAAAAGAAACTCGTCGAAGTATAGTCGATCGGGATCGACGCGATTTGCAATGTCGGCTCGATGGTCACGAGCGTGAGTTTCTGCCTCGTCGTATCGTCCGGAATGGTGAGGTTGCCGTTGGTGTGAAACCAAATGAAATCGGACTTCGTTTCCGTCAGTACATTCTTGGCAATCCGTTCCAATGTTGTGGAATTGTATGTATAGAGTTCGACCCGCTGGACCGGCGTTTTCACGAGCTTCGCCAGTTGGCCTTCGATCTTCTCCGCCGGTTTCTCCACGTAGCCGGTCGTTGCCAAACCGACCGCGAAGATTTTGCTGCCGTCCTTGCTGATCATCAAGTTTTTGAATTCCCAATCGGCTTCAAAGATTTCGCGAGTGCGCAGACCCGTTTCCAGATTCCACACCGATAACACATTCGCCCTCGCGCTCAACGCCGTCATTTCGCCCGGCAGAAACCGCAACGGTTGTTCGCCACTCGGCATGAGATGGCGCACGCTGCCATACCGTGCCGTCACGCCGATCGGCATCGGCAATCCTTCGGCGTCGTACGGAATTAGCGCCAGCGGAACGGTGAGGCACATGAGCGCGAACATATTGCGATCCTCGCAGACGGGGAACGGACATACTATTCGCGATGCGATTGTTTGGGTAATTTCTTTTCACCCACACGAATTCCCGATGTCAAAAAATCGCAGACGATGCGACGTAAGTCGGAATTCGCGTCGTGCACGGACGGACGCAAAAGTGTCGCCAAATGACATAGAAGTGCGCGCAAATGACATAGAAAAGGCGCATTCGGTCGATTTTCGGTCGGTACTCGCGCCGAGTGCGAATCGAATGAGGCTCGACGTAACCCACGGCAACATTCCAATATACGGCAAAAACCCTCGAAACAGATCGGCGAAAGCCGATCAAAAAGTGGCGTTTCGAGACGCAAAAATGACAAAAAGACGGTTTTTGAACGTCCGCAATTGTGACTTACGTCGATTACTTCGGGCGCTGATCGAGCAGGTACGCCATAAGGTGGTAGAACTCTTGCGGTTTTAGCTTCTCGCTGACGTCGGCGGGCATCGGCGATTGCGGTGAAGTTCGCTTCTTTTCCACGTCGTCGATACTCACACGCACTTCTTTTGCAAGCGAATCGATGATGATGAACACCTTGCCTTCGACGCGCAGTAGGCCCGTGAGCGTGCGGCCGTCTTTCATGTCGAGAATCGTAGTGTGGAAGGCGTGATCGACGTTGCGGTTCGGGTCGAGAACGTCTTCGAGTAGTCGCTCGATGCCGCGATTGCCGATGCCATCGAGTTGCGGACCGACCTTCGCACCTTGCCCGCCGAGTTGGTGGCAATTCGCGCAGTTCGTGGTGAACAGCGTCTTGCCAGCGGCGATGTCGGTCTTCGCGGTTTTGTAGCCGGTGCCGCGCTCCTTGATGATGCCCGCCAGTCGCGCATCGGCGCTGGGAATGCCGGCCGTCAGTTCCTTGACGGTCGCTTCCCAGTTCGCGGGATTCGTCGCCTGAAGGCGTTCGAGTACGGACTTCTCTTGTAGCAACCGTGCGCTGGCGACGCCCGTTTTCACGGCATTCAGAAGGCGTCGTGAACCGACGATTGTACGCGACAAACTTTCCGCAATCGCGACGCACTGGCGATACGGTGCGGTCTTCAGCATCGCGATGATCAGAAACTGATCTTCCGGCATTGGCGACCGAATCAAGCCCATCACCGCCTTCTCGCGCAACGCGATGGGTGCGGTCGAATCTTTGATAAACAGCCTGTAAACGGGCAAAATTTTCTCGAGCGGTTCCTTTTCGAGCATCTCGAGTGCGGCCATTCGCAGCGCTTCCGATCTCGCCGGATTGGTCAGCAATGCGAGTGCGTTTTTCGTCGTGTCGGCGTTGATCGTCGATGCCAGTTGCAGGCTCTGCACGACGACGCGCTCGTCGCTCGATTCCAGTCCCGCCAGGATTTGCAGCAGGAGTTTCGCCGATTGATCGGGAACGAACTTCACACCGGCAATCTGAATCCCTCGCTGCATCGCTTGTAGCAACGCGATCTTCACGTTGGCATCGGGCGAATCGAGTGCGGCTTGCCATGCGACTTGCCGGTGACAATCGCAGCCGTAGCGCATGACGTGCTCCGCCGCACGAGTCGCGGTGGCGGGGTCGAGCGCGTTCGCTTTCGCCCTTTCGGAATGCCACCACGCAGCATACGCCGACGGCACGCCGAGGAACACATCGTCGAGAACCCTCGCACTCGCCACTTTTGAAGGTATCTGCGCTTTCAACAGCCAAACGAGTTCCGCTTGCGACTCATCGGCCGCCAGTGCGTTCCGCAGTGCGATACGTGCGGCGTGCCGTAACGACACATCCTCCGCAGGAATCGTCGGGATGAGTTTGAGCAACGGCGCGATGTTTTCAGGGTGCGGTTCGTCGGCAAGAAACGCGACGCTTTCGCGGACAATGTACGGCGACGGATCGTACAGCAATTGGATCGCCATCGATCGGTTGGCGATGCGATTCGGTTTCGCGACAGGCTTCGCATCGTTGCGAAACGGCCTCGATTTGTAGACGATCCGCCAGACTCTTGCTTTGTCCTTGTCGCGTTGCGGGTGCTTCAGATCGACTTCGTAGTGGCCGATGATCTTGTTGTAAAAATCGCTGACGTAGAGTGCGCCATCGGGGCCGAGCTTGATGTCGGTCGGGCGGAACCACGGGTCCGAACTCACGAGG
>JAYSKW010000862.1:0-5054 GCA_043726085.1 Limnoglobus sp. | reverse complement strand
TCGGGATGTTGCTTGGGCGTGCGACCAATTCCCGTGCGTAATATCGACGATGGCCGACGTAACCCAACCACCCGGAGTCGGCACTCCGGGTGGTTGTTTTTGTTACTCACAGGCAACTGGCAATATCATGCCCCGCACGTTACGTTTGAGTCGGACGATTTTGACTGAGTGGAGCGATGGAAAATGGCACAACAATCTGGACCTGAAACCCCTTCGATTCGTGTATTGCTGGTCGACGACGATGAAGACGACTATCGATTGACACTCGCAGTCACTCGCGAAATTACGAATGCAAAAATACAACTCGACTGGCAGTCGGATTTCGATACGGCGATCGAAGCGATTTGTGATGGCAAGCACGATGTCTACCTCATCGATTACCGTCTCGGCCAAAAAACCGGCATCGATTTGCTCCATGCGCTGAAGGAAAAGAAATGTTCGGGGCCGATCATTTTGCTGACCGGCCAAGGGGAACCGGAGATCGATCGTGCCGCGCAGTCGGCGGGGGCGGCGGATTATCTCGAGAAAAGTCGGCTCGATGCGGTCGTGTTCGAGCGAATGATTCGCTACGCGATTCATCAGCACAATCACGAAGCCGAACTCGAACGCAAGGTCGTCGAACGCACGGAAGAACTGGAGGCGGCGAATCGCGCGCTCCGCGATGCGAACCTCCGAAAAGATGAATTTTTGGCGACACTCGCTCACGAACTTCGCAACCCGCTCGCACCGATTCGCCATGCGCTCGAGCTGCAAAAACTCATCGTCGACGATCCCGTCGCGCACGAACAAGCGCGCAATGTCATGGAACGTCAACTGTTGCAGTTGGTCCGCCTGATCGACGATCTGCTCGATGTCTCGCGGCTCAACCGCGGTGTACTTTCGCTGCATCGGGAACCGTTCGATTTGCGAAGTGCCATTTCGCTCGCGGTCGAAACGAGTATGCCGAGAATACTCAAAGCGGGCATCAAACTGCAACAGAATATCCCAGATCGTCCCTTACCTTTCCTCGGCGACCATATTCGCATCGCGCAAGTGATTACCAACATCCTCAACAATTCTGCAAAGTATACGAATCACGGTGGTACGATTTCACTCATTGTCGAGCAAAACGCCACCGAGTATTGCATTCGCGTGAACGATAATGGCGTGGGGATACCGCCTGCGCAACTCGAACATGTATTCGATCTCTTCACGCAAGTCGATCGCGCATTGAACCGCCTCGATGGCGGCCTCGGTATCGGGTTGGCACTCGTAAGATGGCTAGTCGAAATGCACGATGGCACCGTTATCGCCGAAAGCCCCGGCCCACAACAAGGAACGACAATCACAGTCCGATTGCCAATATTGAAATAGCCCTTGGCGAGCGGCACGGCGTAAGCGTGCCGTGGTCGCTCAGTGGGTTCCCACGGCTGTATCAGGCGAGGGGCGTGGCACCGGTTGTCGGGACGTAAGCGTGCCGTGGTCGCTCAGTGGGTTCCCACGGTACGCTTACGCCGTGCCGCTCGCCGGTTGTCCGTGCAAAACTGAGTGCCGAACGGCCTGTCGGGGTTCCCACGGCACGCTTACGCCGTGCCGCTCGCCGGGTTTTCGTGCAATTTTGGCACGTCGATTGCAACACATACTTCTTGTTTCACACTACACCATGAAGGAGTCTCCGATGAAACGCTACACTTTGGCCGCGATGTTGGCCGTTCTGTGCTGGGGATCGAGCGCGGATGCGCAAACGTACTACTATAACAATGGCACGAGCGGCTACGTTCAGAATCAAGTTTTCGTTGCGCCCGGCATCATTCAGGCTGACGCGTTCAGCTACTCGCCGTACGGCAACACGACCCAGCAGTATTACAATAACTACAACAACGGTAGTTACGGCTACTCGAATTCGTCGTACAGCCCGTATCAGGGTTATAATTATAATTACGGCTACAACAACGGGTACAACAATTACCGACCGTATAACTCAGGATATTCGTATGGCTACCGTCCCTACTACAACGGTAACTACGGTCGTTCTTACTGGCGGCGATAAAATCGACGTTTGGCACGAATGTTGCAACTATTTAACGACATGCTTTCAATCTGAAAGTCACCTTTAAGGGAAATCATTATGTTGACGAAAGCCATGCAACGGACTGCCAAGATTCGCTATGGCCTCGCGGCCCTCTTGGTCGGCCTGCCGATCCCCATCGTGCTGATCGCGTTCCTCGTCGGCGGTTGCCGATAACCAGGAAACGCCCTCCGAAACCCACGGTTATGCCGTGGGTTTTTTCGTTTGTATTTCGCATTCGCTTCTGTTACACTTCCAATCCTGCCGGAACTTCTGCTTGCTATTCGGGAAATATTCCCATGATCCGATTACTCGGTCATGCGTCGACCGCATGTGACGGCCTCACTCGCCGCGATCTACTGCGTGCGGGTTCGCTCGCACTCTTCGGCAACGCGCTTCCTGCCACCGCCCGCGCGAAGTCCGAAACGCGATCCGCACGTGCAAAAGCGATCATTCTCATCGACCTGTTCGGCGGCCCGTCGCACATCGATACGTTCGACCCGAAGCCCGATCAACCCGTCGAAATTCGCGGCGAGTTCGGCGTGCGCGTCACGTCGATTCCCGGCGTGCGCGTCTCGGAGCCGATGCCGGAACTGGCGAAGCGGCTCGACCGCACGACGCTGATTCGCACGGTGTCGCACGGCTACAACAGCCACAATCCGTACGCGGTCATGACGGGTTACACGGGCGGGCAAGATCAGGTCGATTATTTCTCGAAGCCGACGAACCACCCGAGCATTCCTTCGGTGTGCCAGTATTTCGGCGTCGGTCGCGGCGGCGAACTACCCGGTTACATGATGCTGCCCGCGCTACCGGGTTATAGCCAAGGGTTACACCGCGCCGGACCGTACGGCGGCTACCTCGGGCCGAAGTACGACCCGATGTTCAGCACGTGCGAACCGAAGTGGGCGCGCCCAGTGAGTGCGGCCGATTTCTACGCGCACACGCTGATACCGATGGGCGAACCCGAGTTACCGAAGCTCGATGGGATGTCGCTCGATGCCTTGAAAGGCAGGCGAAAATTAGTCGAACAGCTCGACTTGCAGGTGGGCCGACTCGACCGCGTTGCGGCCACCACCGAGATGAGCGATAAGCGCCGTCGCGCCTTTGAAATGCTCTCGTCGCCGAAGTCGAAACTCGCGTTCGATCTCTCCAAGGAAGACCCACGAACCCGCGATCGGTACGGCCGCGACCTCTTCGGCTCCAGCGTCCTGCTCGCGCGGCGGCTCGTCGAAGCGGGTGTTTCGTTCGTGACGGTTCACACCGAGGCGGCACAAGCGAGCGGTCACTGGGACACGCACAATAATAACTTCAAACTGCTGAAGCACGTGATGCTGCCGTTCCTCGATCACTCGGTATCCGCGCTGATCGACGACCTCACCGAACGTGGCTTGTTCGACGATGTCCTCGTGGTCGTTCACGGCGACATGGGGCGGTCACCGCGCGTCAACAAACAAGCGGGGCGCGACCACTGGCCGCAGTGCGGGTTCTGCCTGATGTTCGGCGGCGGCGTGAAAACCGGCTACGTTCACGGCACCACCGACAAGATGGCGGCCTTCCCGAAAGATCACCCCGTAACCCCCGGCGACATCGCCGCGACAATGTACCACCTCGCCGGCGTCGACCCCGAAGCGACGGTGCCCGACCAAACGGGGCGACCGATCCCGATCAGCCACGGCGGCAACGTCATTACGCCGATCTTAATCTGATCGCAGGAGTGCGATTGACTCGAAAATGCGCTCGAAAGCTCAACTTCCGATCCGCGTTGGTGTATGCTAAACCGTGCAAGACAGCGGAATGCCATCGGGGAAGAATCATGCAGACTTTCGCACTCGTCGAACAATCGATTGGCCGGGCACGTCGCCGGTTGGTTTTCCAGCAGATATTGGAATCGGTTTCCACGTTCGCGAGCGTTGGGTTGGCGTGCGGCCTCGTCTGGTTTCTTGCCGAACCTTGGCTGATCGATTCGCCACCCGAATGGCTGCGTTGGACGGTTCTCGGCGTTGCGGCCAGCGTCGGCATTTTGGCTGCGCTCGTTTGGTCGATCTTGCGAACGCCGACCCGCGAAACGGCGGCGCTCGAACTCGATAAGCGGTTCGACCTGCGCGAACGGGTCACGACGGTGCTGACACTTCGCCCCGAAGAACGCAGCACGCCCGCGGGTCATGCTGTGCTGAACGATGCGCATTCGCACGTCTCGAAGCTGGTTGTCGCGGAGAAGTTCCCCGTGCGGCCGGGTCGATTCGCGGCCGGTGTGCCGGTGTTACTGTGCGGCGTGGCACTCGCGTACTTCTTTTATCAGCCCGATGTCTCGGGTGCCGCCGAAAGCGAGACGGCCCTCGCGGAAGCGAAAAAGAAAGACCCCGAGAAACGCGCCGAAGCGGAATCGCTGAAGAAGCCGACGCAGCCGTTCACGAAACAAAAAGCGAACGACGAGATGGATCGCAAGAAGTCCAAGGAACTCGAGAAGCTCGAAGCGGACCTCGACCAATTGATGGACAAGTGGCAAAAAACGCCCGCCGAGACCGAGGAAAAGAAACGCGAAAAGGTGACCGAACTGACGGCGATGGAGGAGAAGGTTCAGAAATTCAAAGAGCAGGAATTTCAGAAACTCAAGGAAATCGAGAAGCAACTCCAGCAACTCGACCGGATGCAAAAGGAGAAAGAGTTCCCCGACGGCCCCGCGAAAGAGTTCAAGGAAGCCCTGGCGAAAGGCGACTTGAAGGCCGCGATCAAACAGGTCGACGAACTGCAAAAGAAGGCCAAAGATAAAAATCTCGATGCGCAAGACCTGAAAAAGCTCGACGCGCAGATGAAGGAAATGAAAAAGCAAACGGAGAAGGTCGCAAAGAATCAGGAAAAACAGGACCAGTTACAAAAGAAGATCGACCAGACAAAAAAGGATGGCAAAGATGCCGAGTCGCTCGAACGCGAACTCGAGAAGGTGAAGCAAGACGCAAAAGAATCGTCGGAGATGATGGAACGCATGGCCGAGCGGATGGAGAAA
>JAYSKW010000861.1:0-8574 GCA_043726085.1 Limnoglobus sp. | reverse complement strand
GACCGTTACCGTGCGACAGTTGGCAACGTGGGTGGAAGGCGAAGTCGTCGGGGACGGCGAACGTGTCATTTCCAACGCGCGCCCATTAAACGAAGCCCGATCCGGCGATATTACCTTCGTCGAAGACGAAAAGTATATGTCCGCGTGGCACGATTCCCACGCGACCGCAGCCGTCGTGAACTCGTCGGTTCCCGTGAATGGCCGCCCGCTGATTCGCGTTCGCGATCCGCTCATGGCCTTCGCCAAAATCGTGCAACATCTCCACGGCATCGCCCACCCACACGCGGCGTCGATCCACCCCACGGCGTGCATTCATCCGACGGTTATCATTGGTGCAGAAGCCACCGTTGGCCCCCATGCGACCATCGGGGAAGGCACGATCGTCGGCGCGCGGGCGACGATCCACGCCGGGGTCAGCATCGGTATGGAATGCCGCATCGGCGACGATGTCGCGCTGTTTCCACACGTCGTGCTTTACGATCAAACGACACTCGGCGACCGCGTGCGAATTCACGCGAATTCGGTGATCGGTGCCGACGGTTTCGGCTACCGCCATCACAGCGGGCGCAACGTCAAAGTTCCGCAACTCGGCAGCGTCGAGATTGCGGATGACGTCGAAATCGGGGCGTGTACGACGATCGATCGCGGCACGTTCGGAGCCACGCGAATCGGCCTCGGCACGAAGATCGATAACCTCGTGATGATCGCGCACAACTGCCAGATCGGCAAGCACAATCTGCTCGTGAGCCAGGTCGGCATCGCCGGTTCGACGACCACCGGCGATTACGTCATCATGGCGGGGCAGGTCGGCGTTGCGGATCACGTTCACGTGGGGGATCGCGTGCAACTCGGAGCGCGAGCGGGGATTCACAAAGACGTACCCGCCGACTCGCGAATGCTCGGTGCCCCGGCCACGCCGGACCGCGAACAGATGCGGATCATCGTCAGTTTGGAAAAACTACCGGAACTGCGAAAGGACATCCGAAAAATCAAGCATCACCTCGGCATGGAGGACGAATGATGCCAGATGTCGATCTGCCACCCGTCGGGCTGATCGCCTGTGCGGGGCGGTTCCCGATCTTGATCGCCGAAAAAGCCCGCGAATGCGGGATCAAAGTCGTCTGCATCGGCGTTCACGGCATGGCCGACCCGAGTCTGAGCCGCATCTGCCACGAATATCACCCGATGCGGCGACTATCGCTGAGCTTCATGATTCGTTCGTTCCAGAACGGTGGCGTCGAGCGTTGGTCGATGGCGGGTAAGTTTCACAAACACGTTCTGTTCCGCCCGTGGCGCTGGTTGCAACTCTTGCCCGATGCGCGGATGCTGCGCTACTGGTACTCGCGCCGCCGCAGCGATAATAAAGATGATTCGTTGTTGCTCGGCTTAATCGATGAATTTCGCAAGGAAGGCCTGGAGTGCGTCTCCCCACTGGACCTCTGCCCGGAGTTGCTCGTGCGAAACGGAACGCTTACTCGCCGCGCACCGACCGTGGCCGAAATGAAAGACATCGACTTCGGTTGGGTGCTCGCGAAAAAAATGGGCGAACTCGATATCGGCCAGAGCGTAATGGTACGAGAACGTGCGGTGATTGCCGTTGAGGCGATCGAAGGAACTGACCTCGCGATTCGCCGTGCGGGCGAACTCTGCAAGCGTGGCTTCGTGGTCGTGAAAGTCGCGAAGCCACAACAAGATCGACGCTTCGACGTGCCGACGGTCGGTGCCACGACCATCGAAACGATGCATCAGGCCGGTGCGACGGCGCTCGGCATCGAAGCGGGGCAGACGATTTTGCTCGATGAGGCGTTTACGATTGCCCTCGCCGACCGGTATGGGATCGCGATCGAATCGATTGTACGACCTGAGGCATGAGCTTTCGGTTCGGAATGCGGAATCTCTGCGAATCGACGATCCGCAAACTGTTATGCGACGGGTAATAAGCTATAACGATAGAGATACCTGTACCTTCGGAAGCACCCTTCGCGGTTTGTTATGGGTTCGATTTCGTTTCAACTACCGGATAGTTTGCCCGCGGGCGCGAAGCCCGCGATCGATCGCGCACGGTTCGCTGGCGGTTACGATCGCACGCCGTTTCCAACTCGTACTCACGTCAGTGGGCTTCAACTCAAACTCACTCGCAGTCAGTGCGAAAGCGGATTCGTCAACGTGCCCTGGCCGATCCCCGAGTTTGGCTTCCCGGTTACGAGCACCACAACATTACGGGAACGCTCCGAACCGTACCATCTGCTCGTCGAACTCGCACGCGGCAAATTGAACCAGCTGCGCAATCAAATGTACGAGTGGAAGCAGCTCGGTTTGATCCCATCGGAAGCCGTCAATACCGATTTGCGAACGGCAACTGCATCGTTCGCTCGTGCCGTACTCAATCAGTTTACTCCTGAAGCCGACGCAGATGCAACAGCGTGCTTGGAACTCTGCTATCGAATTGCGGACACGGTCGCGCACGAATACTGTCGCACGGCAATGGACACCCGGCTAAGCCGTGGCCGTTTGCCGACGCGTTTGAGTTGCCGCTTGAGCGAAATACCTAGCCCGGAAGCGAAGGCGAAGTTTCAGGCGACCTTCAACGCGGTGCAACTCGTCCCGAACTGGTCGGAAATCGAATCGAGTCCTTCAAACAGCGACTGGTCGAAGTTCGATGCCATGCTCGATTGGGCGGAGTCCAACGGCATACGCACTTCCATCGGGCCGATCATCGATTTAACGGGCAAAATGCTGCCCGCATGGCTCTCGGAATCGAAAGGCGAACTACCGAGTATCGCGGCCTACTTCTGCGATTTCCTCGAGACGATCGTCCACCGCTATCGCGATCGCGTGAAAAATTGGACGGTCTGCACGGGCTTCAACCAGTGCGACGATCTCGAACTCACGGAAGATGACCGTCTACGGCTCGTCGTGCGACTACTCGAATCGGCGCGGATGGCCGACCCCGATGGCCAATGGACGATCGGCCTGTCGTTGCCGTGGGGCGACTATCTCGAGCGCGAAGAATACACGTACTCGCCGCTCGTATTTGCCGACACGTTGCTGCGGAGTGGACTCCCGGTGAATGGATTTGAATTGGAGTATTTCTGCGGTAACGACCTCCGTGCGAGCTTTCTGCGAGACAGTATCGAACTGGGCCGACTTCTGGAACTGTTCGGGTTACTCGGCGTTCCACTCGATGTCGTGGCACGTCATCCTGGGCGATCGACCGCCATGGCGACAAAAGTAGGTTCGGGTGAAATGCCCGTGTTTAGCCGCTATTGGAAGGGCCTCGATACGAACGAATCGCAGTGCGAATGGGGTTCGACGGTAGCATCGATCGTCCTCAGCACGCCGCATATTCGCACGTTCTGTTGGGACCGTTGGCAAGACCATACCAACGACGATTCGCTCGGCTTGATCGACGCAACATCGAAGGCGAAACCCATACTCGAATCGCTACGTCAACTCCGCACGAAATATCTGTGAATTCTCATGTCGGTCGAATGACGCCGTCCCATGGGCTGCTGGCGCTCGCGTAGAGTTTCTTAGGGATACGGCCGGCGAGGTAGGCGAGCCGACCGGCCTCCGTGGCGTATCGCATCGCCCAGGCCATTCGCAGTGGGTCTTTCGCGCTCGCTATGGCGGTATTCAAAAGCACGCCATCGCAACCGAGTTCCATCGCCGCCGCGACATCGCTGGCCGTGCCGACGCCCGCATCGACGATCACGGGATAATCGGGGTCTCCGTCTTTCAAATACTCCAGACAGATGCGGATGTTGTTCGGGTTGAGGATCCCCTGGCCGCTGCCGATCGGGCTACCGGCGGGCATCACGCTCGCGGCACCGGCTTCTTTTAAGCGTCGGGCTAAAATCGGATCGTCGGATGTGTACACGAGCACCGTGAAGCCTTCTTTCACCAAGATCTCCGTCGCTTTCAGCGTGTCGATCGGGTCGGGAAGCAGCGTCTTCTTATCGGCGAGGCATTCGAGTTTGACCCAATCGGCCCCCGGGTTTTCGAGGTTCTTTAGCAATTCGCGGGCCAGGCGTGCGTGCCGGATCGCATCGTCGGCACTGAAACATCCTGCCGTGTTTGGCAGGATGGTCAGACGTTGGAGATCGAGATAATCGAGGAGATTCTTGCCGTCCGAATCGACGAGCCGTTCGCGGCGAACCGCCACCGTCGTGACTTCGCAGCCGCTGGCGTCCATGCACTGCTGCATAAGGTCGTAATGGGTGTACTTTCCCGTGCCAGTGAACAGCCGCGAACGGAACGTGAATCGACCGATTTTCAGTGGACGATCTGTGGGAGGTTCCTGTGCTGATGAACCCCCGCCGACCAGCGTGACGATCTCGACCTCATCGCCTTCGCGAAGTTGCGTGGCCACATGTTCCGCACGCGGTACCACGGCGCGATTCAGTTCCACCGCCAGTTTTTTCGGATCGCGGCCGAGTTGTGATAGCAACTCGGCAATCGTGAGAGGAATCGTGAATGTCTTCGGTTCCGCATTTACCGTGATGGTCGGCATATGGGTCAGCTCAGGTTACGGATGGCGGTTCATTATTAAGATACCGCGAAGCCACACTTGCGAAAATGCCCTACGTAAGAACAAACCTACGATTTTTGTAGCAAATTGATTGTCTCAAACGAATCGTTACGGTATTCTTGAGTGAAACGCTCCCTCCTACACCCATTTGACACTCCCATGATCAAAACGGATTGCGGATCGAGAATTACCGAACTTCTCGAAATCTATCGCATGGGTGATGCGGTCGTGGAAAATGCGATCTTCGAGCGTTGCCAAAGGCAACTCTTCGTCATTGCTCAGGCGTTGATCTGTCGTTTCCCGAAAGCACAAACGCGCATCGAGACTTGCGATCTCGTTCAACAAGCACAAATTCGTCTGCTGAAGGCGTTGAGGGAAATTCCGCTCAACAGCACCCCCGACTTTCTGCGGCTGGCTGCGAAACACATCCGCTGGGAATTGCTGTCGATCACCCGCATGCCGAGCTTACCCGTTGCAGAGGATGGCACGCATTCGGGTCTCTATGATCCGAAGTTTGCGACCGAAGACCCCGTCATGCTTGCGAAATGGTGCGAGCTTCACGACCGGATCGCTTTGCTGCCCGAAGGAGAGCGACAGCTCTTCGACTTGTTGTACTACATCGGTTTAACGCAAATCGATGCTGCGAAACACCTGGACGTACCGCTACGGACGCTCAAACGGAGCTGGTTTAAGGCGAAATCACTATTGATGAAGCAGTACGAAAATAGCAATCCCTTTTGAGATACTTCACGCGGTTACGAATGGGGCATCGTGCCAGCCCGCTGCGCAAGCAAGTCGAACCCACGAAAAGCTAACGGGTGACGATATGAATCGGCTCAGCGAATTGATCCTTATGTGGGATGAACTCCGCTCGAACGGTACGGTCGTCGACGTGAAAGCATTGTGCGGAAACGACAAAGAACTCGAAGCGAAACTGACCGAAGAAATCCGCTTGATCACCGCCAGCGAGAATCTTCTTGGCATGTCGGTTGGTTCCGACGAATTCAATAACGAGTCTCATCCGGAACAGATCGGTCGCTACACCATTCGTAAGGTGCTCGGTCACGGTGGTATGGGCGTCGTGTACCTCGGATGGGATACCGAACTCGATCGTTCGGTTGCAATCAAGCGGATTTTGCCGCAATACGACGATACGCGATTGACCGAACGCTTCCTGCGAGAACGTCGCGTCCTCGGTCAACTCGATCATCCGAATATCGTGGCCGTCTACGATTCGGGCGTGTTTTTAAATCAGCCTTTTCTCGTAATGAAATATATCGATGGCGGGACGTTAGCGAAGCATCACGGTCGATTCTCGAAAGATCGGCCCGAGACGATTGTCGAATTGCTATGGAAAATTTCGCGTGCGGTGGCACATGCTCACGGGCGTCAGATTTTGCACCGGGACATCAAACCGAACAACATTTTACTTTCGGACGACAACGAACCATACGTGGCGGACTTCGGGCTTGCCAAATTCTGGACCAGCGACCCTGCGGAGTTGCAACTTTCTGCATCGAAATCCCTAGCCGACACGAATCCCGAGATCCAGGCGTTGACCCACGAAGGGAATCATCCGGGCACGCCGAAATATATGGCACCGGAGCATAGAGACTCTTCGTACGGCATCGTTTCTTACGCATCGGATGTATGGTCGATCGGCGTCGTTGGGTACGAACTGCTAACGGGCCGCAACCCTTACGCCAACGGCTACGCGACAGCCTATGTCTCTGCGGGGAATACCTACCTCGGCACGGTGATCGATCGCTGTCTCCGTTTGCAACCCAGCGAGCGATACCCATCGGCGAAGGAACTATCGGAAGCATTAACGAGTACGCCGAAAAAACCATCATGGGTGTGGTGGGCCATCGCGTTCGCAACTCTCATTTCGATGATTGCCGCAATCGGTTCGATCCTGCTTGCCAAAGGGTAAGCGAAAATTCAGCGAAAACGAGCGTAACAGCGCGAGAACACCCAACAAACGTTTGGGCGATCCCGTTCGACGCTCCAGCGATTGTGATCGTTACTTCTTATCCTGGTACTTCGGCAGGCTCTTCACTCGCTTCCAGATGTCTTCGTAGGCGGTTTTGAACTTGGCTTCGTCGAATTTGCCGTAATCGATTTTGAACCGCTCGGTGGAGATCCCTTCGCGGAGGTCTTCTGTCTTCGGCACATAATCGGCGACGGTGAATTGCACCTGTACCGCTTCGAGTTCCTTCGGCATCACTTTCAGGCGGTTGGCGAACTCGACACCGGCGAAGTCTGCACAGAGATCAGCGAAGCTGAAGCCGCTCGTACCGTTCATGTCGAGTTGCTCTTTGATTAACCCCGCTTTCTCGGCGAGTTGCGGACCGACGAATTCGGTGAGGGCTGCGGATACGACGAAGTGTTGGCACCAGTCGCGGCGATAGCGGATCGTGGGTGTGCCGAGCATAGAGAGCCGAATGCGTCGGTCGTCGTCCGACTCGACGGTTCTGCAAAACGACGTGGTTAGCGGATTGTCGCGTAAAATTGAGGAATCATCGAGCGCCAGACCGATGCCGAGGAGGAACGCACCGACGCGGTGTTCGGGGACTGCCGTCAGCGCCGCTGTTGCCGCCGTTTGCATGTAAGCCGCCGTCAGTTCATCGCCCTTCAGCCGCACTTTTGCGCCAACTGCGCCGGTTGCGGGTAGTTTGGAATTCTCGGTGGCCCGCACGACGATTGCTGCAATCACCTTGCGAACGGCCTCTTCTTTCGGCGTCAACAACTTGTCGACTTTCGGCGTCGTTTTCGGTTTGCCTTCCACGACCGGCGTGTTGGGCACGCTCGTTTCCGTGGTAATTCCGGCACGTTCGAGCATTGCCAGGTAATCCGCATCCACCGCGATATCGGGCAACGCAAACGAAAGTGTGCCGTAAATGCGGCCGAGGCGCGTTTGCGTTTTAGCAGAGAGATCGCCGGGTTTCTTGACCTTGCCCGTACGCAACTCCTCGGCCCAGATGTTCATCACCAACACGTTGAGCGGATCGAAACCGATGCGGAAGCGGGCCGATGTCGCTTTGCCATCGCCGAGTCGAATCCGCATCGCGGAGTTCGGGTCCGGGCTAGGAATCGCACCGAGATAGCGACCGAGTTGCTGCACGAGGACTTCGACCCGTTCCGGTTCGGTGCGTGGTTCGGATTCGCGAACCATTATGTGCGAACGCAGTGCCGAGCGTGCGACCGCGAACCCGAGCGGCTTCGCGTTCTCGTTGCCGATCGGCTCGAACTTGCGACTCGTGTAGCCGATGCAAATCGTACCAGGTGCAGCCTTCACTTGCGTTTCAAAATCGCCGAGTAGCCCTTTCAAATCGACGACATTCGGGTCGGTGGTCCAGTCGTCGAAGCCGCTCAATGCGAAGACGACACCCGTGTGTGCCTTCAAGATCTCGGCAGCCTGCTCGAAGCGCTTTCGCTGTGCGGCCTGCCAGGTTTTTCTCGTGCGTCGCTCGGTTTCATCGACGTAGATTTTCACGCTCACCGTCAGTTCTGAAGCCACTGCAACGGGATCTGGACTGTCGCCGACGGCCAGGGATGTCCCTGCGAGTTCGATTCCGCGCAGGTCCAATGTTGCTTTTTTCGCGATGAAAACGTAAGCCGCAAATGCGTTCAACTTCACGGGCGTCGGCTTCCCTTCGGAAGTGTAAACGATGTCGAGAGTTTTGCCCGATGGGAACGGTCGCGACTCGCCGGGTAACAACGACTCCGATTTGGGTTTGCCATCGGGTAGTATTTGCTCGAAGCGGATCGTTTCGACAGTGGCATTGGAGACGACGACGAATGCAGCCCGCAAAGTGGATGGTGCGAAGACGAGTGATGCAATGGCGAACAATGCGGAAATCGTGCGGTAATTTTGCATATCGAAGCCCTGTTGATTATGCTCGGTCCAATCTAGTTTACGGAAACGCAACCGGTTTCTCTCCGAACCGATCTTGCTGTGGTTCGGTGAAATCGGGTATACCCCACACGATACCCGATCTTGGACCGGGCCGATGGAGCGGCCGCACCATGCGCAGTTTTAT
>JAYSKW010000860.1:0-4743 GCA_043726085.1 Limnoglobus sp. | reverse complement strand
GTTGTCCACGTCGTTGTAACGTAAAGCTACCACTTTTTTGCCATCGGGCGAAAACCGTAGCCCGACAATCGGGGCACTACCATCGGTGAGATCATCCATAACTTTGCCATCCATACCGACGAGACACACCTTATAAGTTTCCTTCGCATTATGACTGTGCGAAACATATGTAAGAAACGATTTGCCATCGGGCGTCACATCCATGATCTGATGGCCGGCGGGCAGCGTCAGTTCCGTCCGTTTCTTGCTCGCGATATCGATGCGATGATGGATCGCGGCTTCATTTGCGTAGTTCGGATTCTTCTTGCCGTCGACGATGGTTTTCTTGGTGACGTAACCACTCGTATATACACTTTTGCCGTCCGGCGACCACATGGCAGTCAGTGCCTCCAGCCCTTCGGGCATGAGTTCTTCGCCGTTGCCTTTGCCATCGACATCCCGAAGGTACAGTTTGCGGAACATCCACCCCGTGGCATCGCGTTTCGTATCGGTGAGCATCGCAATTTGCCGACCATCCGGGCTAAGCGTCGCCCGCCCCGTCGAACCGCCCCAACCCTCGGCAAACAATTCGCGCACCACCTTGCCATTCGCGTTCAATAGCACCGGCCGCCCCGCATGATACGCCACGATTACCTCCTGAGGCCCATCCCCCTTCGGCACGGGGGCGCTGATCGGCTCCTTATGGCGTTCCTCCACTGGCTTTTCCGGTTCCAGCGTTACGGCTGCCCATTGAAGTCCTGTGATCGTCTCGTTGTATTCCCGCTTCACAATCGTCTTCGCGTTGGCCCCATCGGCGTCGCAAACGCTGATGCGGGTCGCCGCCCATTGCGGTGCGGGACCGCCCGGAGGTGCGACGATCGGCGCTCCGCGCGGTTGGGGAATGGCCTCGTACCAGCAGATGGCGATCTTCGTACCATCGGGATTCCAGCACGCTTCGTAGAATGCCGATGCTTCCAGTTCTTTCGGCAGTCGGATCTGCGATTCTTTTCGCGTTGCCAAATCGAGCACGTACACACCTTTGACGGAAGCGTCTTTCACCGAACCGGTAACTCTCGTCAACAACACTCGCTTGCCGTCTGGGGAGAATCGAGCACCGATCGCAGGAAAATGCTCCTCGATTACGATTTGGGGTTTGAGCGTGTCGAACGGCGTTCGATACAGGGATTGCTTCATCGTATCCAGGCATAACGTTCGAGTCAGCAGAGTCTTTCCGTCTGGCGAGATGTCGCAAATGATTTGTTCCGCTGGTAATTTGACTTGCGTTTTCTTCTTCGCGGCGAAATCGAACGACCAACTTTGGGATTGCACGAACTCACCAGGTTTCTGCGATTCTTCGAGTTTGTCGGGGTCGACATGCGAGAAATAAAGACGGCCATTCGGTGCCCACGACAGAACCGCATTGTGTACGCCCTCGGTAATCGTCTGCACTTCCGGTTCTTTCGCTTCGAGATCGAAACAGCAAATATTCATTCCTACCCAGCCTGCATTCGGTTTCTGACCGAGGAGTATGGGTTTCTGCTCAAGCATCTCGACGAATGCCACACGTTTCCCATCGGACGACAGTTTCGCCTCCCGGATGCTTCTTGAGAGGTTGAGCACGCGGTACGAAGTACCGTCAGGTTTGACGATTTCGATTTGGTTCTTTGCACCGAACGACGAAAGAACGATTACCCCTTCCGGCGGTTTTACCTTCGCCTTCGGCAATGGAGCGAAAATCGGCTGCTTCGGAATTTCGATCATCGTCGGGAACCAGCCGAGCAGGTTCGTCTGCTGCCCATAGTTCGGGATCGTGAGTAGTATCCGCGGATTTTTTGTGTCTGCGTCGTAAAGCGTCAACTGACTATCGCGCGAAACATTGTCCTTGAACTGGAAATTGAGTTTGGCCAGCCGATCCCCATTCGGTGACCACCAGAAGCCCGAGAGATCCGCGCCGTTATTCGATGAACTCAATTCCGTAACGGTAAAATCGGACGCATTCACCTTGTAGTTCGCGAATTTCACTTCTTCATCCGCCTTGGCGGGAAGCCGAAACCCGCTGCCGACCAGCGTCTTTCCATCCGGTGAAAAGCTCAATCCGTAGAAGGTGTACTTATCGTTGACGGGTTTCAACTTGCCGTTATTCGAGAGCTTGTGCCTGCGGTAGTTCGGCAATTTTGGATCGCGACCCAGATTGTATTGAAGCACCATCCAGCCCGATCCGTCGGGAAATGGATGCAAGACTTGGTAATCTTCGGGCAGGTCGAATTTGGTTTCCTTTTTGGATGCACGGTCGAAAAGAACATTTGAAAATCGCAGTTTCTTTTCGGGATTGGCCTCATCCGCTTGCTTGACCCTGGTTCGCATGATGCTTTTGGCATCTGGGGACATGACAAATTCATCGTTCACCTGATACCCAAGCCCAGTGTCCGTTCCCTCGACGCTGTCGTTGACATCGCGCAAGTGCAGCGTCAGGCCGTCTGTTACGTTCTGTTCCGCGAGTTTGCCATTCTTGCCAGCAAACAGGATTTTCGTCCCCTCTTCCGTGAATCCGAGGAAATGTTTGCCATCCTGAATCGCGATCGTTTTCGCTCCTTTGCCATCGGGCCTGTAGGCAGTCAGCGTGCTCGTTTTCTTGTGGAACATCCACAGCAAGCCTTCGTCTTTCTCCACTTTCGGCACGGGCGCAACAATCTTCTGCTTCGCGGCGAACCATCCGATCATGTACGTCTCTGGCCCTGCGTCTGGGATTGCGAACCACTTTGTTAGTTTCGTGCCATCAATGTCGCCGACGTACAGATCGGCGACTCCAAGTTTCTTCATCGCGAACCGCTTCCCGTCGGGCGACCAAGTCACGTTGCGCTGCTCGGTGTCGGCGAATACTTCCCGTTCGGTGGCATTGCCCGTCTTGGGGTTAAAGTGGTAAAGCGTGAAGCCCTTCAATTCTCCCTTCGGTGGGAGCGAAACGCCGAGGCCGAGATACGTTTGGCCATCGGGTGAAGGCACGAAGAACGGGAACTGGTGCGTGTCGCAAATCGGGATTGGCTTGCCGCCATTCACGGGTATGCGCAGGTAGCGATTGCCGGGGCGTTTCAAGTCTTCGCCAGTGTTGTACTCCATCGCGATCCATTCTTTACCATCGTGCGTCTCGTTCACAATCTGCATGTGTTCCGTTAGCTCGATTGCTGTTTCTTTCTTCGTCGCCAAGTCGATGAGTGTGTGATTGAAGGAAGGTAAACCCGAGGCCCGGTTGACCGGCGGGTCTGTGCCATTCCTGGTGTCTTGGATGCGCACCACTCGTTTCTTGTCGCGAGTCAGCAAGAAGTAGAAATGGTTTTTCGCACCGCACTCAATGCCCGTGTCGATGGCTCCTGCGAGATCGCTCGGCTTGCCGAGGTGCAGCGTCAGGCCGTCTTCGTCGTCGGTCAGTTGGCCCTTTTTGGCAAGGAACAACAGCGTTTCACCGTCCGCACTGATGCCCTGGAAGTTGCGGCCCGCCTTGAGTTTGATTTCGCGTTCCTTCTTGCCGTCGAGCGCGAAGGCGGCAAGCGTGCCAGTCTTCGCGTCTTGTGTCCAGATTAAGCCTTCATCTTTCTCCACCTTCGCTACGGGCGCAGCTTTCGCCTCCATGCTCGCTTTTGGCACGAAGGTGCTCATACCAATGAGCGCGGTGACGAGTATGCAGACAGTGGTTACGAGTTTGAATTTTGCGAGCAACATAGTACGCAACACTCCTGTAGCAATAATCGAAACGGCGGTTGTTGCCGATGCGATTGCGGGCGGGATCGCGGCATTTGCGGACATCGCCAGCGAGGACATTAACCCGGCGGAGAAGACGACGCCGCGCGCCTTCAACCTCGTTGCGAGTTGTTTGCGGGCAGCCGCGAGTCGGCTCGAGAGCGTGCCTTCGGCGATGCCGAGTTGCCGGGCAGCCTCGGCGCGACCGACGCCATCGAGTTCGCACAATACGACGGCGGCGCGGTAAGTGTCCGAGAGGTTCGCGATCTCCTCATCGAGCATCGCGAGCACATCGCTATCGGTGGCCGCGAGCGGTGCGGCGGCGGAATCGGGGACGGTTTCGACGAGCGTTTCTTTACGACGGCGGCTCATGGCGTACGCCTCCAGAGCGGCTTTGCGGGCCACACCATACAGGAACCCCCCGACCGCCGAACGCGGTTGAATCGTATGGGCTTTCTTTGCCAACACCACGAACGTGGCCTGATACGCATCTTCCGCCAACTGATGCTGCCCGAGCAACCGCCGACAAACCGCAAACACCTTTGGCCCATGCCGTTCAACCAGCGACGCGAACGCCGCCTCATCGCGGGTCGCGATGTAGTTTTCCAGTAGCTCCGCATCGGGTGGCACTTCGGCCAAACCGAGGCAAAGCCGGGCAAGCACCCCACGGATCGCGACATTCGGCATCGGCACCTCTCCGGTAACGTCATCATCTTATCTGGGGAAAGTGGCCCTGCGCGTCGGTGGAAAATGCGAAGAAGCAAACAAAAGTCTCAGTGGATCGAACGGCCGAGCGACGTAGCTTCTCGATTCCTTCGCAGCTTGCGCGGTGGACGGTTTTCGGTTCTCCGATAAGATCGTCTACTAATGGTTTGCGCGGCGGGTCGAACCTACGGTTCGGCTCTCGGCTCCTATTAAAATGGCTTCTGCCGAAGTCTAGGGTGCAGGTGGCTCTTGTTCCCGCCCGTTCGGGTCGTTCGACCCACGGGAGTTCGCAACCGATTTCCTTCTGGAAGGAGCCGGACCGCT
>JAYSKW010000859.1:0-2005 GCA_043726085.1 Limnoglobus sp. | reverse complement strand
AGAGCAACCCGACGAGTTCCTCGGGCGTACGCGTCAAATTCGTATCGCCCGTTGCGGTATGCGACGCCGTCATGCGAGGAGTGTTCCCTGGGTTATGGGCTTTCCGACCCAGGGTTCCACCCTGGGCTGAAAGAGCGACCCCTTCAGGGTCGGGGTTTTGTCGGTTCTTCGGTCCTGAAAGGATCGCTCACGTAGCCCAGGGTAAAACCCTGGGAGGCTTATTGTCGTTCGAACTTGAACGGCGTGCCGCCGACGCCGCCACGTAGGTTCAGGCTCGGCTTGCGGGTCGCCATCAGCGCGGCTGCTTCTTCGCGGTCGGCTTGCTCTTCCTTCGTTTCCGAATCGTCCGCCGCCTGCTCGGCTTCGGCCGCAATCGCCTTCAGCGATAGCCCGATCCGACGCTGTTCGGTGTCGATGTTCACGATCTGCACCGTGACCATCTGCCCTTCGCTGACGGCATCGCTGACCTTACGTACGCGGCCCGTTGTCAGTTCGGAGATGTGAATCAGACCTTCGATCCCCGGTGCCAGTTCGACGAATGCGCCGAAGTCTGCAATGCGAGTGACCTTGCCTTCGATGCGAACGCCGGGTCGGTGATCGCGGGCAAAATCGTCCCACGGGTTGCCCTGCATCGCGCGTAAACTCAGGCCGATCTTGCGGGCTTCGCGGTCGAGTCGGGCGATCTTGACTTCGACTTCCTGGCCGACTTTGACGACTTCCTCTGCGGTACCGACGCGCGTCCAACTCAGTTCGGAAATCGGGATCAGGCCATCTGCGCCACCGAGATCGACGAACGCGCCGAATGCTTTGATCGTCTTGACGATGCCCTTGCGGACTTGGCCTTCTTCGAGCTTCGACCAGAATTCCTCTTCCTTCATCTTGCGTTCGCGTTCGAGCAACGTCCGCCGGCTGACGATCAGATTGCGGTCGTGAATATCGACCTCGATCACCACGCACTTCAGCTTCTGGCCGATGAATTGCTCGGGTTGTTCGACGCGGTAGAGGTCGGCCTGGCTGATCGGCATGAACGCTTTGATGCCGTTGACTTCGACCATCAGCCCGGTCTTGTTTTTGTTGACGTCGGTGACGCGGGCTTCGACGATCATGCCGAGCGAAATACCCGACCAATCCGTGACGGCCTGGACCGCGCCGCCGAGTGTCAGCACGAGCAAGCCGTTCGCGGAGTCGTAGCGTTCGATCATGAATTCGACTTCGTCACCAATGTTTGGATACTTTCCCTCGAACTCCTGAATCGCGAGCACGCCTTGGCTGCGGCCACCGGGCACGTCGAGGAACACATCCTTACCGTGGATGCTCAGCACGCGGCCCTTCTTGCGTCCGCCGACGGCTTTCTCGGCAGGATTTTCGGGCGAATCCAACGGCGGCAGTGTGGCCATCGCGGACATCGCCGCGTTCAGTTCGGCTTCGATATCTTTGTCGAGGTCGCGCTTGTTCGGCTTGTAACTATCGAAATCGCGTACCGCATTCTGCGGCGGGTTCTTGGCGTTGTCTTGCGGGGGCTTGTCGCCGCGTTGCGGGCCGCCACGCTGCCACTTCTCCGGGATCGGCTTGCCACCAGGACGCGGCGCACCGGGTTTGGGCGCAGCGCTGAACCCCGTCGTATGCACGGGCTTCGGCGCGGGGGCGGGCGTCGCAGCAGGCGTTTCGGGAGTCGGGGTGGGTAGCGTTTCGGGCAGTGGTTCGGTCGACATTCCATCATCCTCGGAGAAACCTCACGCACGGAGGTATCGGTATGAATTATGGGCCATCTGCGGAACTGACAACCGATCTCCGAAACGAATGCGTGCCGAACGTCGCGATCCTCTCTAACATTCACTCCATGACCCCACGCAACAAGCGATTCTTCCTCGCCGCAAAAGCGATCCTTGCGTTGGTTATCATCGTCGCTGTGGTGCGTCATTTTGCGAACACGCTCAACAATCACGCCGTGACTTTCGATGCCGTATTCGATCGCTGGTGGAAGTGGATCCCCGTCGGCTTGCTC
>JAYSKW010000858.1:0-1456 GCA_043726085.1 Limnoglobus sp. | reverse complement strand
GTTCGTACATCAGCCGGGCGGCTTCGAGGGCAATCGCATGACGCAGTTTCAAGTCGGCCATAGTGAATGTTGCGACGGTTTATTTGGGAGCCTATCCAGTGCCATCGCGAGGCTCGGGTATGAGACGCTATCAGTGTACCGAAGGTTCACAAGAATTCGCGAACCGTGGTCACGCGGTGTTCGTGTGCGGCTGCGAAGACGGCTTCGCACAACGCGATGGTTTCGAGGTTGTCGCGGCCGCCGATCTCTGACGTCGTGCCGGTTTCGATCGCGACCATCAACTGCGCCATCGTACCGACGAACGCATCGGGGAACCAGACCTCGCTCCATCGCGGGCGATGCCAGACACCCGGTTCGCGGGTCGTGCAGAACTCCAGCGTACTCGGTTCGTGTGCGGGGTATTTCGGCCAGCCGATGGTACCGAGCGCCAAACCTTCGGTGCCTTCGAGCCGCCAATTGATGCGGAAATCGCTACCGATGCCCTCGCGAATCGGCCCCGCCCAGACATCGTCCCAAGCCGAGGCACGTGCCCCGTTGTCGTACTCCAGAATGCTCAAATTGATGCCGTCGGTGTGCGGGAACGTCGTGCGCGGATCGGGCCGCGTACTTGCCAGCACGCGGTCCGGCGTGCCGAGCCAGTAGCGAAATGTATCGAGATGGTGGATGCTCATCACGAACGTCGAAAGCGACGGCAACGCTTTCGCCCACGGCATCCAGTGCGGGATCGCACGCATGTCGATCGTGGCCAACACTGGCTCGCCGAGAAACCCGCCCGCAAGTAGTTGCTTCGCCACGCGAATCGACTGGTCGAACCGCATATTTTGGTTGACGCCGAGAACGATACCCGCTTCCTCGCAACGGTTTACCACGTCGCGCGCATCGCGCACCGAAAGCGCAAGTGGCTTCTGTGCGAGGATGCCACGAAGCCGACCACGGCCGAGTTCGACGGCTTTGCGAATCAGATCGGGCTGCACATCGGGTGGCACCGCCACATCGAGAATTTCGATCGACTCATCCTCAAGCAGATCGTCGATGGTCCGGTGAACGTGCAGAACGCCACGGGTGGCGGCGACTTCCGCAGCAGTGGCCAGAGTGCGCGACGCGATCGCCACGGGATTGAAGCCCACATTCCGGTACGCCACGAGGTGGCAATCCCGCATGATGAAGCCGGCACCCGCACAGCCGATCCGCCAGTCGCGGCGCAGTGGAAGTTGCGGCAAGTGATTCAGGGAATCGAGTATCACGGTTTTCGCCATAATATCATTTGAAATCGTGGCGGGGATCGATGACGAGGGTGAATCCCGGCAGCATCTTCGTCGTGATGGTGGAGCCGAATGGGTGCGTCCGGATGACCCACTTCTTGCCGCGTCGGACGTACTGAATCAACGAAGGTTCTCGCCAGTTCACGGAACCATCGAGTACCCAGTATTCCTGAATCGATGGGACTGAAAGATAC
>JAYSKW010000857.1:0-14766 GCA_043726085.1 Limnoglobus sp. | reverse complement strand
CGCAGGCTAAAGACCTGCGGCTACCAAACCCTACCGCTACATCTTCGCGAGCGGGAGGAGTGGCGGCATTGGGATCACGATGGGGCCGACGGGGATCGTTGCGACCGCCGGTACAACGAGCGATGTCGGCGACCCTACCACGATGCCGCCTGCGGGGATGATACCCGATGGGGCCGGTACGATTGCAGCGTTACCGGGCGCGGGCACGGCTGGCGCGGCCATTTCGCCGGGGCGAATGATGATCGTCGCCGTCGCTTTATCTTGCAGCAGATCGACGAGTTCGCCGGGGACGGCATCGGTTTCGACGCGAATTTTGACGGTCTTCGGGTCGAGGCGAATCACCGAGGTGACGCGACCGGTGCGGACTTTCGATTGCTCGGCGAGCGTCGCCGCCGTCCAGACTTGCACGCCGCCGCTCTGCGTGCCGATGGCGACGAACCACTGTTTGCCATCGGGGCCGAACGCGGCACAGGTCGGTGTGGCGCGATACGGAGTGACAAGCCGACGGCGTTCGGAGCCACGGCCACCCGCCTGCGGGGCCGACCACACTTGCAACTCGCCCTTCATGTCGCCATCGCCACCCGCGGTGAGAACGTACGCATCGTCGGGGGAGAACATCGCCATGCCGGCGAAGCGGGCCGCGGGGCCGGAGTTCTGCATCCCACCGATCGCCTGACCGTCGGCGAGGTTCACGATTTCCATGCGGCCATCGTCTTGGTCGAACAGCGCCCGGCCACCGCCCGAAGACACGCCGAGGATGTCGACGTTGCCCTTACGGTGATCGACCGCACGCACCATCGAGGCCCCCGTCGTGCCGAGTTTCCAGACGCGCAACGACTTATCGCGTGCCGCCGTAACGAGCGTGGCTTGCGGGGTGAAACTGATCGAAGTCACCGCATCTTTGTGTTCTGCGGGAAAGGCGTACAGTTTCTTCGCGGTGGCGACATCCCACAGGAACACTTCGCGGCCCGCGGCCGTGGCGATGTACTTGCCGTCGTGGCTGAATGCCACCGAGGTAATCCCAGCCAAGTGCGTATCGTCGAAGCCGCTCATCGGCTTATCGGAGATCTTGTCCGGATTCGAGACGTCCCAGACTCGCAGTTTGCCATCGTTGCAGCCCGTCGCAACGATTTGCTTCGCCGCTTTCGCCCCCGTGGCGGCCACCGAACGTACGCCGGAAGGGTGCGGCAGGCGAACTTGCGTGCGGGGCTTGCCCGATGGGGCGAACGCATCCCACACGGCAGCGGTGCCGTCGAGGCTCGACGAGACGATCATCGGTCGATCTTTGTGCGCCGTGACGGCCACGCCGGTCACTTCGAGGCGGTGATCGATTCGGCCGAACTTCAAGTCGGGGCCAACGGGCATCGTCGGTTCGACCAGCACCTTGATACCGGGCACGACTTTATCCGCGAACTGCGATTCGAGCGTCCCTTCGACGCGAACATCTTCGGTCGAAAGCACTTCCATAATCGGATCGCCCGCCCGGACGTACTCGCCCGGTTCGCGGAGAATCTTGGTGATGATGCCGTTGACTTTGCTCGTGGAACGGTGCTTCGCGACGAGGACTTGTGCGCGTTTCACATCGCCCGTCGCCTTAACTTTTTCCTTCAATGCTTGGCTCAGGTTTTCCTTGTAACGTGCATATTGTGCGACGAGGTTCAGAATTTCGAGTTGCGATGTGGCACTCTTGATGGCCTTCATCGTTGCGAGCTGTTCGGACATCGCCCCCGTCGCTTCGTTGGCGGAGGCGATCACTTCATCGCTGGCTTTCATCAACAACTGGCTCGATTCGAGTTGCACTTGCACGTCGAGGTCGTTCAACATGCAGACGATGGCGTCCGCCACGACGCGGTCGCCTTCGCGCAGGCGTCGGTACGGGGCTTTCTTTTCAATGTCGCGCTGTTCGTAAACCAGATTCGTCGCTTTTAGATCGTACGGGGTACCGGCGGCGAGCG
Source organism: Limnoglobus sp. (assembly GCA_043726085.1). Lineage (GTDB taxonomy): Bacteria > Planctomycetota > Planctomycetia > Gemmatales > Gemmataceae > Limnoglobus. The sequence continues at coordinate 12,811 of JAYSKW010000857.1, read as the reverse complement.
GCGTGCCGATCACTTCGATCTTGCCGTCGACTTCGGCGGGTACGAGTTGTTTCTTGTCGAGTCGAACGATCGCGTTCGGGATGACGACGGCGGCTTCGGGGCCACTGCCGAACTCGATCTTTTCGGGCGGAACCGCCCTAAAGAGATCCGAACCGATGTCGACCGTAACGGCGGTGCCGTCCGGATTTGGTTGAACGCCCGGCGCGCCCCCGCTCCCTGCCTGGTTACATGCGGCCGCAGACAGACAGACGACACCGACCAACGACTTCACGACCCATTTGCGAACCATGTGCGAACCCCTTAACGAGGAGAAAACGCCCGTAGGCGAAGTAGTAGTGGTGGCCAGCGGTGAGTGGAACCCGCAAGTGCGGACCGTTGGCCGGATCGACGGGGGACCGGACGGTTATGCGAACCGTCGGCCATTAGGCGCGATCAAAACTGGAACACGACCTTCTCGTAGAACCATTCCCAGACGCCGTGGAACAGCGAGTAGCCGAGCGCGCGATCTCCGCACTTGATGCGGATATGCGCTTCCTGACCGGACGCGAACAGCGCCCGCGGAATCTTCTTGTCCTCGGGGAAATCCGCGAGGTTGATCTTGATGAACCCAAGGACGATCGGCTCGGATTCGTTGTGGTCGTCGCGGTTCGGCACCGCTTCGCGGGCAATCTGATCTTCGTACAGCCGCCCGTAGTATTTCTTGTCCGATTCGCTCGTCAGCAACAAGTCCACATCGAGGAACTTCCGCTTATTGCCTTCCAACTTGTGCAGGTTCTCGTCGGCGAACGCTTTCAGGATATGCCCGATGTTCCGCTGCGGGATCTTCACCGTCACGTGCCAATCGCCTTCCCAATAACCCAGGCGCTGAATCGGCTCGCTCGGCTTCACGGTGCGGTTCAGAAGCTGTTCGCGATTGTCCGCGCTCATGATCGTGTACTTCGCGCCCGGCGGTACCTTGCTCGGGTCGAGTTTCGGGGCCAAGGCGCGGAACATACCCGGTCGCGTCGTGTCCAAGTTGTACAACTCGACGAGTTGCTTCAGGTGTCGCGAACTCGATTCGATCGATGCGGCATCGGAAGCCATGTCGCGCTCGCTGTTCGCGAGATCCGATGGCGGGAATTTCGACCGGTCGAACGACCGTACGAGTTCGAGTTTCGCTTTGCGGTTCTCGATGTCGGAGACGAGATCCCGATGTCGCTTGCCGAGTTCTTCGCTGTAAAGTGTGGCAATTTCCGCACCGGGATCGACGCGGTCGCCGGGCTTGTAAAGTAGCGAACGAATTTGGCCCGCATCGAACGGATAGACGAAGCTGATCTCGACCGGCTCGATCTGTCCCTTCGCGTCCATCTTCAGCGGCGCGGGAATGAACACCATCGCCACAGCCAGAATCGCAACGCCCGCAGCAATCGCGGAACCGATTAACCGACCGCGGCCACCGATGCCGTCTTGGACTTTCTTGATCGGCCACCAGAGCATCTTGAGCGGGATCGACTTCATCTCGGCGGCGTTGAATAACGCGGGTGCCGCATGTTTGCCGACGATTTCGAGCTTGCTAATCAGCGGCTCGACGTTCTCCGGCGGGTTGAAGCTTTCGAGCAGCAGCACCGAACGGGCGGGCTTCTTCTCGTCCTTCTCTCGCTCGTCCCGGATCGGCATCACTACCAGTAACTTCGGCTGGCTTTCGGCGAGGTAATCGTCCAGCGCCGCGATCACCGATGGCGGCAGGCTGTCGTCCTTCTCGCCCTTGAACACCAGCTTGTCGCCCCAGGCCAGCACGCTATCGAATAGCTGCCGCATCCGGCGAACGTGCGTGGCAGCCTTCTCGACGACATCCGCGCCCGACACGGATTCGACGGTGACGTGTTTGCCGTGCCGCACGCCGACGCACAGGCGATCGCACTCGATGAGCTTGCGGCCTTCGTTGGCCACGTGATACGCGCACTCGGTTGTGTTCAGCGTGCCGTGAATCAGCCGTGCGAAACCTTCGACTTGGGCGAAAACTTTATCGAGACCCGCCGCTTGTCGCGTGTTCGAGAACGTGTGGTACTGGCTGGCGTAACCCGCCATCTGCACCGTGTAGTTCAGGAACGTCGGGTACATCCGCGGGTCGTGCGTCGACTCTTGGAAGATCTCCAGCAGCCCGAGTGGCGACTTATCTTGCTGCACGATCGGTGCGAAAAGCGTGAAGAATTCGGTGAGGTTTCGCGCGGGCACCGGTCCCGGTTCGGCGAGGCCGGAGATCTGCCCTTGCGGTTCGATCATCACCGGTCGCGGCGGTTGCGCCTGGAAGATCTGGCGCAGGACTTCGTTGTGGCACTGCCGTCCGCCGCGCTTCGTATCGAGGCCGACTTTATCCAAATTGAGTTGGCAAGCGACTTGTAGGAAGCCTTGCGGCGTCCGCAGCCAAACCGCCCCCGCCGGTGCATTGATCGCGGTGAGGGCGCTATTCAGAAAGCGCTCGTAGAAGTCCGTCGGTGCGAGCGTCGAGCCGGCCAACTTAGACGCCTCTGAGAACGCCTCGTCGATTTGTTGGCTGAACCGGTTTTTATCGCTCGGCGGATTGGTGCTCACGGCAACTCTCGGGTGAATCGGTAAAGTCGGCCCAAACGGCAAGGGCCGAATTATCATACCCTTACGACGACGCGGTTACAAGCACACTCGCTGAGCCATCTATATGATGACGCCCTCGCCTCTCATCGCTATAGTCGAACTCGACATTTTTTTGCAGACAGCCTGCGACGTGCCAGCGCCGACCGCACGCTCGTTCTATCTTAACTCTATGGTACGCAGCGTCCGTTCGGATCGCTAATCATTTCGACGGGTTCCGAAACCCGACGGATTGAACTAATCGCGAAAACCGTCACTCGTTCGGGTGTTGATTTTCCCACGTCAAGATGTGGTGCATCAGGTCCGGCGGGTCGATGGCGTCGTTCGGCAGTGGCCACGCGAACCGCTCGGCGGCAGCCAACTGCGACGCGCCGCCGCGTTCTTTGTGGCCCGGATCGCACCAGAGTTTAACGAACCGCCCGATTGCCTTGCCGCGCCGACTGAGCCGACGGATGAGCTTGCGGGCATCGTCTTCGTCCTGTGCGGCTTCCGTCAGAAGCCCTGCCCAGTCGGTCACCCAATCGACGAGCATTCGGGCTTCTTCGTCGCCCAAGTCCCGTGTCAACGACTCATCGCGCGCTATTTCGCGGATGAGCGGATCGCAGTCGACAGTCATTCCGTATCCCCCAACGCCTTCAACCGAACGACTCAGGGTCGGCGGGCGGCCCATCCCCCAACAGGCCGCCGCACCGGTCCCCATCCCCAAGTCATCTCGGTCCCACTCGCGTTTATGAAAGGGCCACATAACAACTACCCGCGCCCATCGCAAGCGCGAATCGAACGGAATTCGAGATGCGGTTCAAAACCGATCGTTTTGAGATGAAAGTGGATCGTTGTTCGTGAAGCGCGCACGGATCACGTTCCCGCTGCGGTTTTCAAAATGCCGGCGCTCGACTGCACGATGCGTTTGTGACGTTTCTTCGGTTCGTCGGTTTCGACTTGCTTCTTCGCGAGGTCTTCGAGGTTGGCCGTGCAACTCGGGCAGCCGATGGTTTTGAGGTGGAATTCGATGTAGTCGGATTGATCGGGGTCGATGGCCTGCAATAAAAATCCGCCAAGTTGCTCGCGCGTGGGGCACGACAATCGCTCGCGTCGCCAGATGGCACCGATCGAGTGCTCGCCGCGATCTTCCTGCTGACGGACTTGGTTGAACAGCGCCTGAACGGCGGGTTGATCGCGCAGCGCCTTCTCCACTCTCGCTTGCTGGTCGTCCGGCAAGGCTTCATGAATGTAGTCGCGGAGCATTTCGCGAGTGATCGGCGGCATGACGGCATCCGGTATAAGTGGTTCCTCTGAGTATACCGGATGCGCAAATGACGGGGCCACCCACGCGGGATTTTCGCCGGTCGGTCAAACTTACGCCAGCGTTTTTGCCGCGCCGTTCCCGCTCATCTTCATCGGTCGCGACATTTCCTCGGAGGTGCCGAGTTCGGCTAAGATCGTGGCGGCCTTGTTGCCGTCGATCGGCGTGTCGAAGGTAATGTACCCGACGAATCGCCCGTTCAGCACCGACATCACGAGGCCGTGCAGGTTCAGCCCGGCCAACTCCCACGCCTGAGTCAGCTTCCCACTGAGGCCTGCGGTATCGTCGCCTTCGACTCGCATCACGACCGGCTCTTGCACCTCGCGCAGGCCCGCATCTTTCGCGGCCTTCAGTTCGTTCGTGCTCGATAGCGGCGCGACGTACAACTCACCGATCCCCGCCTTCGTCGCCGACCGCTGGCTGTACACGTACTCCAGGTGCGCCCCCGCCTCGGCGAGGGTTTTCAGCTTCGCGGCAATGCCGCCCGGCTTGTCTTCGACTTCCGCATAATAGACGTGAACGCGCTGCATCTTGAAGCTCATCGGAGGAATCTCCTGCGAGTGAAATTGAGAACTGGATGGTTGCGAACACGATCGCATCTTAACGCTGTCTACTCGGAATGCAACCACTTAATCGAACATCGAACGATCGTATCTCCCCCGCTGCCTCAATAGTTCGCGCCTCGCCTTGACACTTTATGGGGGTTCTGGGTATCGCTGCGGCCACACGGTGAATGATTTCCCTTGCAGGATGGTGTCTCATGCGCTTAACACGCCGCCAGATGATCGGTTCGACGCTCGCACTCGTCGCGTCGGGGTTGCCCGTTTTGGCACAGTCGGAGTCGGTGCGGCTCGCAGAAGACACGAAGCCGGGCGAGTTCCAGCGCTTCGATATTACGCTCGCCGTTTCCGGCGCGATGAAGGTCGATCGCGAGGGGAAAATCGAACGGTTGCCGCTCGAAACGCGCGCGAAGCATCAGTTCGTCGAGCGGAACGAAGTCGCCACGGGAACAGGCACCGGAAAGGTCGTGCGATACTACACCGAAGCGACGTCGGATAGTTTCGTCGGCGGCGAAAAATCGAAGCGCGCACTCGGTGCGAACCGCCGCTTAATCGTCGCGCAACGCGGCAACGACGGCACCGTCCAACTCAACCCCGATGGCCCGCTGACCCGCGATGAACTCGACTTGGTCGCCGAGCACTTCGATACGTTCTGCCTGCCGTTATTGCTTCCGAACAAGGATGTCAAGCCCGGCGAGACGTGGCCGATCCGCCCCGAGGCCGCGCAGACGGCGTGCCTGTTTGCGGGACTGATTAAGAACGAACTCCTCGGCAAACTGATCGAAGTGAAGGACGGCAAAGCGAGCTTCGCAATCGACGGCAAAGCCGAAGGCATCGAACACGGCGCGAGCGTGAAGGTGGCGATTGCGGCTCGCGGTACCTTCGACATCGTTGCGAAAAAGGTCGTTGCGTTGACGTGGGAACAGACCGACGACCGCGACCGTGGGCCGATCGGACCGGCGATTGAAGCGAAGGCGACGATCGTGCTGACCCGCACGCCGGTAACCGAGGAGCCGAAGGAACTGTCGGCAGCCGTTCGCGAGAAACTCCCCGCCGAAGGGAAGATTCCCGAACTGTTGATGCAGCTTCGTTACACCGACCCCTCCGCGAAATTCGAGATGATCTACCCGCGCGATTGGCACATCGTGGTGCAAAACAATACGCACCTCGTGATGCGGTTGATGGTGAAGGGCGAACTGATCGCACAGGCGACGATTGCCGAGTGGAAGCCGACCGACCTCAAAGGCGACCGCAAAGCGACGCTGAACGAGTTCGTCGATGCGACGGCGAAACAAGCCAATTGGGAGCCGAAGAAGGTGCTCGAGAACGGCCCCGTCCCCGCGGGCGTCGGTCGCCAACTCTATCGTTTGTCGGCGGCGGGCATGCAAGACGGCATGGCCGTCGTGCAGTCGTTCCACCTGCTTTCCGGACCCGATGGCCAACAGATCGCCGTCACCTGCCTGACGAAACAAGAGACCGCAGGTAAGGTTGGCACCCGCGATGTCGCACTCGTCAATGCGATCGATTTCCCCGCGAAGAAGTGAACCGACGGCGAACGCGCTAGCCGACGGCTCGCGCGACTTCGCCAGTTCGCGACTTCTCTCCTCCCCATCCACGGTTCGGTTTGTTATCGTGATAGAGTGCGCTGGTTTGGCAGGGAAATCGACGATTGTCGATAGGAACTGCCGAACCGACGGGAGTAGATGAGGACGGCATGCGGATCGGAATCATCAGCGATACCCACGACCGGCTGGAAATAGTCGCCGATGCGGTACGCCTGTTGGCCGAGAATCAGGTCGAACTCATCTTACACTGCGGCGACATCGAGACTGTCGAAACCGTCGCGCTCTTTCGCCCGATTCCCACACACTTCGTATTCGGCAACTGGGACAAAGAGAAAGTGAAACTCGCTGCCGCGATCCGCGATGTCGGGGGCCACCACCACGAATCGTTCGGCGCGATGGAACTCGTCGGCAAGCGCATCGCGTGGGTTCACAGCCACGACCGCCATCAGTTCTACGAACTCGAACACTGCAATTATTTCGACTACGTCTTCTACGGTCACACGCACATCCGCGAGCAACACCGCACCGGGAAAACGCTCGTCGCCAATCCTGGCGCGCTCTTCCGTGCCAACCCGAAAACCTGCATCGTTCTCGATGTCGCGACCGGCGAAGTGAAACCGATCATCGTGCCGACGATCGGCAAGCCCGGCGACTCGATGCAATCGGCCCCAGGATTAGTCAATCGATCCTCGCCGAGCCTGCTGCCATTACCGCCAGAACCGGGCACGAAGGATGTTTGAGAGATCGGCCTTTATTTCAACTTCGATACGTTTTTGTTTGCCGGCTGGTTTTGTTAGCCCGACGCGCCAGCGAGGGAAACCCGCTATAAGGCACGTCATCGCAGAAACGATGATAATCCCTCGCTAGCGCATCGGGCTAACGGGAATGAATTGTTAGACCGGTATATCACGACTCCGCAGCGCTACCGACGTGGTCGGCGATCAGCGCGTCGTCGCGGGTGATGCCCTTCTTTTTGAGCTTGGTGTGTAGCGTGTCGCGGGACATTCCGAGGATTTGTGCGGAGCGGCTGACGTTGCCGCCGGTTTGCTTCATCGCCTTGCGGATCGCCCACGTTTCGAGCGTGTCGATGTCCAAACCCGGTGGCAAATCGAGCAGCGAACTGATCGGCTCGGAGACGGCACCGAGTGGCAGATCGGCGGCGTCGATCGTTTCCGAATCGGTCATGACGGCCGCACTTTCGAGCACCGCACGCAGTTGTCTCACGTTCCCCGGCCACGTGTAGGCTTGCAGTTTCCGCGTTGCGGCCGACGTCAGTTTGAACGAACGCCGACACTGCACCGAGAGCCGTTCTAGGAAGAACCCGGCCAGTTCGGGAATATCCTCGGCATGTTCGCGCAGTGCCGGTACTTTCAGCGGGATCACCTTCAAACGGAAAAGCAAATCTTGGCGAAACTTGTTCTGTCGCACTTCGCGATCGAGGTCGCGGTGCGTCGCCGCAATCACGCGCACATCGACTTTGACATCTTTCGTCCCACCGACGGGGCGGAACGGTTTGCCTTCGATCACTCGCAACAGTTTCGCCTGACACTCGAGTGTCAGTTCGCCGACTTCATCGAGAAACAGCGTGCCTTCGTCGGCTTGTTCGAAGAGGCCCGGATGGTCGCGGTCGGCTCCGCTGAACGCCCCTTTGCGGTAGCCGAACAGTTCCGCTTCGAGCAATGTCGGCGTAATCGCGGCACAGTTGACGACAACGAGCGGCCCACCCGCGCGGTTGCTCTTCGTGTGCAATGCCTGCGCGACGAGCTCCTTGCCCGAACCGCTATCGCCGTGAATGAGCACGGTGAACGGCAACGGAGCGGCCTTGGCGATCTGCTGACGGAGCGACATGATCGCGGAGCTATCGCCGATGAGTTCGTCGGCCGTTGGTACGGTCGCCCGCAGGCGATTGTTTTCCGCTTCGAGTTTGCGACGATTGCGGTGCAGTTCCAGTCCGCGGCTGAGGTAGCCACCGACGGCTTCGATGAATCGCACATCGCGCTCGGAGAACCCGGTGCCCGTGCGATACACGTGGAGTGCCGCATAGATTTCGCCGTTCGCCGACAGCGGCAAGCAGAGTGCATCTTGGTAGGCGAACAGGCTTTCGGTGCCCGGTTGCGCTTGATGTTTTGCGGTGTCTTGCGAGTGCCAGACCGTTTTCTTTTCCGTACGGACTCGCTCGGTCAAACGTCGGCTGAGGGGGACGTCGACGGCGGACTGATCGGGGAAGACGAACTTCGGCGAAGGATCGGTCGGGTCGAGGCTGAGGTAGCCCGCGACTTTTGCGGCCGTCTGCGTGAGAACGGATCGTAGCGCCAGGCGGATCATCGCGTGCGGGTCGGTCAGTTCGACGGCGGCCGTCATGAACCGACAGAGCGCGGTCAGTTCGTCGACTTTCAATTGCGACGCGGCCGACTCCATCAGCGAATCGCTGAGTAAGTGGCCCTTCTTGCCCGAGCGAATCCCTTCGGGCGTTCGCCGATCCACCGCGTGCGCGATGGCTGCCGTCGCTTGACGTTCGGGCGAATTAAACGAGGCCAGTTCGGGGTTGGCCGTTTCGAGGTTCGTATCGACCATCTCGCGATAAGTGGGCGGACGCACCGCCGTTTCAGTCAACGAGCGCGACGAAGACCCCGGCTCCTTCACATCCGAAAACGAAAACTGAAAGACCGTCGTGCCGATTTGTAGCGTCGAACCGTGGGCCAACTCCGACGCACCGTTGACCTTCAGTCCGTTCACGCGGGTGCCGTTCAGGCCGAAGTCGCGGACGACCCAACGGCCTTCTTCAAAATAGACTTTGGCATGGAGGCGCGATGCGAGATCTTCCTGAAGCACGACGGTACTATCGCGGCTTCGCCCGAGCGTCGCAGGCTGACCGGGAACCAGTTCCACGCACTGGGGGGCACAGTCGCCGATTTCCAGGGTGAGTCGTGCGCGCATGCGTGTCTCTTCGGTAATCACCGGTCGTCACTTCCGATTTCCACGCGACATCGGCTTAGAAATCTACCGCCGTTTGCTATAGCATAGCATGAAGATCGCAAGCGAGTCGGGATGCGTACCAACTCCGTTCTCACCCGGAAATTTCGCCGCAACCGCAGCCGTTTCCACACTGAAGATGAGCCACACCATGCAAACGATCATCGAAGGAAAAGCCTACGTTTTAGGCGATAACGTCGACACCGATCAGATCATCCCCGCCGAGTATCTGACGTACAATCCGTCGATTGCCGCCGAGTACAAGATGTTCGGTAAGTTCGCGCTTTGCGGCGTGCCACCGGGTGCGGCAGGGCTGCCGAAAGGCCACGTGCCGTTCCACGGCCCCGCCGACGAATTCGTCTCGCCGTATAAAATTATCGTCGGCGGCAGAAACTTCGGCTGCGGTTCGAGCCGCGAACACGCACCGATCGCGTTGGCCGCTGCCGGGATTCAGTGCGTGATCGCCGAGTTTTACGCGCGGATCTTCTACCGAAACAGCGTCAACGGCGCATACCTCGTCCCGATCGAGTGCCCGACGCGATTGATCGACACGATCTGCACCGGCGACGAGTTGCGCGTCGATTTGGCCAAAAGCGAACTGAAAAACCTCACCACCGGCGACACGTGGACGATTAGCTCACTCGGCGAAATCGCACCGATCATCGAAGCGGGCGGGATCTTCAACTACGCGAAAAGCGTCGGTATGTTGAAGGCGTAATCGCGAAGATTTTAGGTAGCACATCCGCCGAAAGTCCCGATTACGTGGGGCACGTTTTTTACGTGCCCTTTTTGAAAATGGCACGTAAAAAAACGTGCCCCACATCGATACGGCGTCGCGGGTTTCCCTCGCTGGGTAGACCGCGACATCCGCTTTCACAAGCTGGGAACTCCCCACGGACGGTCTCCCGTGGGCTTTGGTTGACTCACCCATACGAATTCGCGCAGTCAAAAAATCGGAGGCGATCCGACGTAAGTCGACTTTTTCGACGTGCGTAGAAGTGTCTCCAAGTGTCGTGAAAGTGTCGCGAAGTGTCGTGAGAATGTCTCCAAGTGTCGTGAAAGTGTCGCGAAATGTCGTGAAAGTGTCGCCACTTGCGCCGATTGTCGAATCGAGAGCAATCGACATAACTCGCGATAAGAGTAAAAGATACGGCAAACGGATCAGTGGTTTGCGGTCAAAAAAGCGACTTTTTGGATCGCAAAAACCGGCAAAACACCCCAAAAAACGGTTTTGGAGCCGCCGCAATTGTGACTTACGTCGATTCTGGAAGCGGAAAACCCCGTTCCTCGGATAATCCCGCTTTTTCTGTTGACATCGTTGCGTGTTTCGCCGATGGTTGAACTACCTACCTGCGTTTCACTTTGGGGATCGTTGCATGTTCAACCTCCGCACCGGCCGCGATGCCGACTGTTCGGGCCAATCGCGTCGCACGTTCTTGCAAGTCGGTGGACTCGCCGCATTCGGGCTGACACTGCCGGCGTTACTGAAAGCCCAAGCGGCTTCAAACGCACCCACGAAGGCGAAACGCTGCATTCTCCTCTGGATGCAAGGCGGCCCGTCGCACATCGATACCTTCGACCCCAAGCCCGACGCGCCCGTGGAAGTTCGCGGCGAGTTCGGCACGATCCCGACCACGCTGCCCGGCGTTCGCTTCACCGATCCGCTGCCGTTGCTGGCGCAACGCACCGATAAACTCGGCATCATTCGCGGGCACGATCCGCAGAACGGCAGTCACGGCGTCGCCGATCATATGATGATGACCGGCCACAAGTTCAACACGTCGCTGCCGTTCCCGTGCTTCGGTTCGGTCGTCGCCAAGGAACGAGGCTACGTCGATGGCATGTTGCCGTTCGTGCAACTCGGCAAGGCCATCGATCGGCGTTTCAACGGCGGCACTGCCGGGTTCCTCGGCGACGAGTTCCACCCCTTTGAAGTCGGCGAAGACCCGAGTAGCTCGCTGTTCAAAGTCCGCGATTTGAGCATTGCCAGCCTCGCCGAACGCAAGCGACTCGACCGCCGGTTCGACATGTTGAACGACCTCGAAACCTACCAAAAGGGCATCGAAGGCACCGCCGGTATCGTGAAGGCGCGCGACACGTTTTACGAAAAAGCCCACGGGATTATTACGTCGCCAATTGCCAAGAAAGCGTTCGATATTCGTGCGGAACCCGATAAGGTTCGCGAACGGTACGGCAAGTCGATGTTCGGCCAGCAATGCCTGCTCGCGCGGCGTCTCATCGAGGGCGGCGTGCAGTTCGTCACGATTGCCGACGGCGGTTGGGACACGCACACCGATAACTTCAAAACGCTGAAAACCCGCAATTTGCCGCGGTTGGATCTGGGTTTATCTGCGTTGCTCGACGACTTGGAAGTGCGCGGATTGTTGGACGAAACGCTGGTCGTCTGGTTCGGCGACTTCGGCCGTACGCCGAAGGTGAACCCGACCGCCGGGCGCGATCACTGGGCTTCCGCCGGTGTGGCGTTGATGGCGGGCGGCGGCGTGAAGGGCGGGCAAGTCGTCGGCCAAACCAATGCACTTGCCGAGTTCGTCACCGATAACCCCGTCACCGCCCAAGACCTCGCCGCCACGATCTACCACACGCTCGGCGTACCATTGCACACGTGGTACAAAACCCAAGATGGTCGCCCCGTCGAACTCGTGCCTACGGGAATGCCAATCAAGCAACTAGTCGGGTGAGTCAACGGGAGCCACCGTTGCGCGCCAGGTTTTTAGCAACTCGGCGAAGTCTTTCGGTGGTGGCGTTTCCCAGGTCATCACTTCGCCGGTTTCGGGGTGCGTGAAGCCGAGGACGGCGGCGTGTAGCATCGGGCGCGTGGCCCCGCTGGCGTCGGGGAATGGCTTGCCGTTGAGCGGGCGGTCGTAGATCTTTTCGCCGCACAGGGGCGTGCCGCGCTCGCCGAGGTGGATGCGGACTTGGTGCGTACGGCCCGTTTCGAGCCGACATTCGACGAGCGAATATTCGCCGAACGCTTCCTTCACTTTCGCGAACGTCACGGCTTTTTTACCATCGGCATCGGGTTCGCTCGAACTGCCACGGCGACCGTCGCCGCGATTGCGAACGAGCAGCGATTCGATGCGGCCGTTCTTCGGCACGCCGCGAACGAGTGCGGTATAACGCCGTTCGGTGGTGTGTTTGCGGAACTGCTCCATGAGGTCTTTGGCGGCGGCGTTCGTGCGGGCGAACACGAGGATGCCGCTGGTGTCGCGGTCGAGGCGATGGACGGCGAACACCGGTTTATCGGGCAATCCGAGCATCATCGGCAGCAGGTCGGCGAGCGTGGCGGGCAGGAAACGTTTGCCTTCGCCGAACTCTTCGGCTTCGTCTTCGTCGCGATTCGTCGTCAACCCGGCGGGCTTGATGACGACCACCACGGTATCGTCCGAGTAAAGAATTTCGGGCACGGGAATCGAGGGATCGTGCGGCACCCGCGGCACGATTCGCTCGATCTTGGCCGCCGATTTAACGAGTTTCTTCACCCGTGGCGGCTCGGCGTTCGGGTCTTCCTTCTTCTTTTTCACTTTCACTTTGGGCGTTTCGAGTATCGCCGATTTCGGCTTCGCCTCGACAACGCCCGGCGGCACGCTGATCCGCTTCCCCGCCTTCACGCGAAACGTACTGTCCGCGACGATCTGCCCGCTCACGCGCACGTTTCGGCTTTCGACGACGCGCCGCGCCTGCGACCAGGTAATGCCGAGGCGTTCCTTCAACACGGCGGCCAGGGTTTGGCCGGAGTCGCGGCGATCGGCAATGATAACAACGGGAGGCATCGCAAGTCCTTC
>JAYSKW010000856.1:0-1857 GCA_043726085.1 Limnoglobus sp. | reverse complement strand
CAGGCGGTTTACTTTCTGTTGCACTGTCCCGCCCGTTGGCGATTGGCACCGGGAGTACCAAGCGTTACCGAGGGTGGGAGTTACCCACCACTGCACCCTATGAAGCCCGGACTTTCCTCTCGCCACGAATGGCCAGCGACCGTCCCACCGACCGACGAACCGAACTCGCATGGTATCGCCCAAACGTCCCGCTGAGAAGGGAATGCGAGTAAAGTGGACGAACGGAGACACATCTTGGTGGTCGTAACCAGCACTCACCCGTCGGAGTCGCACGACTTCGCCGACAATAGTGATGTGCGCCTTCCTGATTTGCGGGCCGATTTCGTGCAAAACATTCACGCCCACTCGCCGCGATGTGGCAATTTTCGGCAAGCGCCATTACAATCGCCGCAATGGGTACTCTTTCTCCGCTTTGCCCAGATGCCCAAAATGCACGACCCTCGAACCTCGTGAGATCCATCCGTGAATCGCTATCTTCCGTTTCGCAAACTTGGCGGCGTTAGCATCCTGGCGATGCTGTTCGCCCTCGCGGTCGCTTTGCCCGTTCGCTCGGATCAGAAGCAAGACATCGAGACGATCGAAAAGCAGATCGCCGACTTGCAAAAGAAGCTCGCGGAGGCGAAGACCAAGCCCGCGACACCGGCGACGCCCGCGATTCCGGAACCGCCCGCAGGGACGCTGCCCGAGTCGATTCTGAAGAAAATGGCGTGGCGTTGCATCGGCCCCGCGAACATGGGTGGTCGCGTCACGGCACTCGCGGTTTACGATGCAGACCCGACGACTTACTACGTCGCGACGGCGTCGGGTGGGTTGCTTAAGACCGTGAATAACGGCACCACGTTCGACCATCAGTTCGACACGCAAACGACGGTCTCGATCGGCGATGTGGCGGTGTGCCAAACCAACCCGGACCTCGTGTGGGTGGGCACCGGCGAGGCCAACCCGCGCAACTCGGTTTCGTACGGCGATGGCGTGTACAAGAGCATCGACGGCGGTAAAACTTGGGCGAACATGGGGCTGAAGAAATCGTTCCAGATCGGGAAGATTCTCATTCACCCGAAGAACCCGGAGATCGTTTACGTCGGGGCACTCGGCCGCCTTTACGGTGTCGGTGGCGAGCGTGGCGTCTGGAAAACCGAGGATGGCGGCAAGACGTGGAAGAACGTGTTGGTCGTCGACGACAAGACCGGCGTCATCGATATGCGGCTCGATCCGAACGCGACAGAAACGCTCATTGCCGCACTTTGGGAACGCAAACGCGACGAGTTCGACGGCTTCTTCGGCGAGGCTCCCGTGCCCGATACGTACGGGCCGATCGTCACGCACGGCCCCGGTGGCGGCATCTGGAAAACGATCGACGGTGGCAAAGTCTGGAAGAAGATCAACGACCCGAAGACCAACGCGGGGAACGGCCTGCCGACCGTCAAGACGGGGCGGATCGGCCTCGATTATTCGACCAAAACGAAGGGCCTCGTTTACGCGATCGTCGACACCGAAAAGGTCGGCACCGGCGATCCACCGAAGCTGGTTTACATGGGCATTACCGGCGAATCGGTCGAAGGCGGCGGCGCGAAGCTGACCGAAATCACCGCCGATGGCCCCGCTGCGAAAGCGGGCCTGAAGGCCAACGAAATCGTCATCGCCGCCGATGGCAAGAAGCTCGAAAACTACGAAGCGCTCATTCAAATCATTCAGACGAAGAAAGAGGGCGACAAACTCGCGCTGACCGTCAAGCGCGACGGTAAAGATATCGTACTCGAAGTCGTACTTGCGAATCGTCCCGTTGGAACGGGTATCAATCCGCGTACTGGTCCGAGTCGCGGGCCACGCGTCAGCGCGGGTTACCGACTAGCAGCG
>JAYSKW010000855.1:0-3951 GCA_043726085.1 Limnoglobus sp. | reverse complement strand
CGTATCGTCGATGCCAAAGAAACTCGCGATCTTCGGGAAGCCGATCGCCCCGCTATAAATATCCGCACGCGGCCCGCCCCCTTCATCGGGCGTGATCGCCAAGTCCGGAATACCGTCGCCATTGACATCGCCGGCTGAGATGTAGACGCCACCGATAAACGAGGCTTCAAACGGCGCGACATCGAACAACATCGCTTGCGACTTGCCATCGAGAATCACGACGCGAGTGGCAATTCCTGGCCCCGTGCCGACGACGAGATCGGCAACGCCATCGCCGTTGAAGTCCGCCGTCGCCGTGCGAACGCCACCCGTGAAACCCGCGAACGGCGCGACGGCAAACCGCACCGAGTTGTCCGGGTTGAACAGCGTCGCGCTGCCGCCACCCGCATCGGTCCCGACCGCAAATTGCGGCACGCCGACGAGTGCGATGAGCGGGGCTGGAATCGTTACCGTGAACGTATCGGTCGCGGTCAACCCGCCCGCATCGGTGACGGTCAGTGCGATCGTGGAAGTGCCCGATTGCCCGTTGATTGGCGTGATCGTCACGGTGCGGCTTCCCGCACTGCCGCCGATGACAATCGAGGCGCTCGGAATCAGTGCGAGATTCGACGAGGTGGCCGACACGACGAGGCTGGCCAACGGCGTCTCGGCATCGTTCACGGTGAACGCCACGGGGCCGAGCGCCGTGTTTGCGATACCTTTCTGATTTGCGATATCGCTGATTGTCGGCGGCGTCGGCGCGTCGGGCGATAGCCGCGTCAGGGTCGTATCGTTGCCATCGCCACCGGTGTAGCTGATGGTGAAATCGGCTCCGCCGACGGTGAGTTGTGCGCCTTGTGCGAGACCGGCGAATGTACCCGTTATCGGCCCGGCAGAGAGCTTGTCGATCAGCGTGACGCTCTTGCCTTGAATCGTCGGTAACAGCAGGGCATTCAGTGACACACCCGAAAGGTTGATTCCACCGTTCACGGTCAGCGTTTGATTGAGTACGAGCTTGCCCATCGGCAGGTTGAACGTACCCGTGCCGGTGTTGACCGTGACTCCCGCCGTGGGAGTTATTGTGGTGCCGAGTAGTGTCAGATTGCCGTTATCGGTGGTGATGTTCGCATTGAGATTGAGCGCGCCCTGCGATTGCAAAGTCAGCGCGCCGCCGTTGCCAGTCGGATTGTGGGTGACGATCGGCGAAGTGACCGTGATCGTCGCGGTCGCTTGCGAAACGACCGCTTTGCCGGCATTCAAACTCAGCGCGAACAGATCGGGCGTCACGTTGAGCGTCGTCGATCCGCCACGAGCGAAGGTAAGCAAATTGGCATCGGGGAAGCCGATGGTGACCCGACCCTTTGCGCTACTGGCGACGAACACTCGATTGTCGGTGCTGAGCGTGACGTTTTGCTTTTGCAATTGCAAGTCGATCGCTATGTCGAGGATGCTATTTTGCGGGGTAATCGTGCCAATCGCATCGAGCGTCTGGCCCGTAGTGCCGTTGCCCCAAGTGACCGCCCCCGCATCGACGATTGCACCGTTGTCCCAGAAGGAACTGCTGACGACGTAGTTGCCGTTGGCCAGTGCCGTGACGCCTGGACCGATAAACCCAAATTGGCCGGTTCCCAATTTGTCGTCGGCATTCAATCCGAGGAGGCTGTTGGTAGCGTCGATCGCCCCACTGATGCCCTTGGTGCCGTTTCCCCAAGTGATCGCACCCGCATCGACGATTGCGCCGTTGTCCCAGAAGGAACTGCTGACGACGTAGTTGCCGTTGGCCAGTGCCGTCACTCCACCAATACCCACGTTGTCATAGAAATGCGATCCGCTGAGGCTGTTGGTGACGGTGACGGCCCCGCTGATGCCCTTGGTGCCATCGCCCCAGGTGACCGCGCCGACTGCCCCGACTCCGCTACTGCCCCAGAAGGGACTGCGAACGACGTAATTGCCATTCGTCAGTGCCGTCGCGCCATCAGAGCCCACCATGTCATCTCCACCCGATCCGACGAGGCTATTGGCGGCGGTGATTGCACCACTGATGCCCTTGGTGCCATCACCCCAAGTAGCGGCCCCAACATCCCCGATTTCGAGATCGTTCCAGTCCGGACTGAAGACGACGTAGTGGCCGTTGGCCAGCGCCGTCGCGCCATTACTGCCCACACGGTCGTCGATATGCGATCCGACGAGGCTGTTCGTGGCAGTAACTGCCCCACCGATACCTGTGGTCCCATCTCCCCAGGTGACCGCCCCGGCATCCGCCCCGAGTGCGACGTTGTCCCAGAGGATACTGCTGACGACGTAATTGCCGTTGGTCAACGCCGTCACGCCAGAAATACCCAAATTGTCGCTGATATTCGATCCGACGAGGCTGTTGGTGGCGGAAACGGCCCCAATGATGCCTGTGGTGCCATTCCCCCACGTAACCGCTCCCGCATCCGCGACTGCGCCGTTGTCCCAGTAGGAACTTCGGACGACGTAATTGCCATTCGTCAGCGCCGTCACCCCCCGAATGCCCACAGCGTCGCTGTTCTTCGATCCGACGAGGCTGTTGGTGGCGGAGATGGCACCGCTGATTCCCGTGGTGCCATCGCTCCAGGTGACCGCCCCGACATCGAAGATCGCGCCGTTGTCCCAGAGGTAACTGTTGACGACGTAATTGCCATTCGTCAGCGCGGTCACGCCACTACGGCGGACTTCGTCGTTATTGCCGACTTTGTCGTTGGTCTGCGATCCGACGAGGCTGTTGGAACTGGTGATCGGCCCACTGATGCCCTTGGTGCCATCGCCCCAGGTGACCGCACCGGCATCGACGACCGCGCCGTTATCCCAACTGGAACTGCTGACGACGTAATTGCCGTTCGCCAGCACTGTCAAGCCGCCCACGCCTGAGCCATTAACACCCACGTAGTCGTCGGCATGCGATCCGACGAGGCTGTTGGTGCTGGTGATCGGCCCATTGATACCCTTAGTGCCATCGCCCCAGGTGACCGCCCCCGCTTCCCTGATCGCGCCGTTGTCCCAAGTGGAACTATTGACGACGTAGTTGCCATTTGCCAGCGCAAATACGCCGTTGCCGAATACGCCGTCGCGGCCCACTTGGTCGCCGATATTCGATCCGACGAGGCTGTTGGTAGCCGAAACGACTCCACTTACGCCGGTGATACCACTCCCCCACGTCACGGCCCCGGCACCGCCGGCCGAGCCATTATTCCAATTGTTACTAATGACGACAAAGTTGCCGTTGGTCAGCACCGTCACGCCGAAACTGCCCACGTTGTCGTTGGCCTGCGAACCGGTGAGCGTGCTGATGAGCGCCCCCGTGGTGCCGTTGAACAGATACACCGCACCCGCATCGACACCACCCGCATCGTCGAACGGATCGGTGACGACGATGTTCCCCGATGGCAGGTACACCGACGGGCCACCCGCATCTGGATTCGGATTCGGATCGACGAGGTCGAATTGTGGGAAAACGCCCGTTGGGGCGTTCGCGATGTTCAGGATCGCGGCCGGCACGACGCGATCTTCGAGGCCCTCAATGCCGAGCCGTGGCGAGCGTTGGCGGAGCCGCGTCGGTGAGAGTCGATTACGCATCGGAAACCTCGAAGGTGTGGCAAGGCAGGCAGGTTGGGTACCCACATACTATCGCGATAGTCAAATGATAGACGATCCCCGTCGCATTATGGTTTGCAATTCTCGAAATGTTTAATTATTCGATGCGCATCGTGATGGTATGTTCTACCGATGCGAAATTTGGGATGGTTCAAACCTTGGTAGCAGTGTCCGCTTGTTGCCAATTCTGGTAGCCGCAGGTCTTTAGCCCAAATGAGTCTGCGAAACACGACGGTTCGTGCGCCCAGAATGCACGAATTGTGCGGATCGCGTCGCGTCTCGAAGACTCGCCACGACTGGTTTTTGAGGGTTGTTTCCCCCGCGCAGGCTAAAGACCTGCGGCTACCAGAATAAGAA
>JAYSKW010000854.1:0-4444 GCA_043726085.1 Limnoglobus sp. | reverse complement strand
CCGTAGGTCGTGGTCGAAGAGGCTTTGCGATGAGGCCCGACAGAGTATCCGCGACTAAAACCCGTAAGGTTTGAAGTGATCGCGTGAATGCACTGTCGGGCCTCTCAAAGCTTCGACCCGACCTACAAAACCAGATGGTTCAAAGAAAAACAGAATACCCCGTGAACGGTTACGGCTTCAGAAATGGTTTGCCATGCTCAACTCGGCACTCGTCGAACGCATACTGGAGTCGATACCCGGCAAAACGATCGGGTTGCTCGGCGACTTGTTTCTCGACCGCTATCTGGACATCGATCCGGCGCGCGATGAGCCTTCCGTCGAGACGGGGCTGACGGCGTATCAGGTCACGGGCGTGCGGACTTACCCCGGCGCACTTGGCACGGTGCTCAATAATCTCGCGGCGCTCGGCGTGGGGCGGCTGGTGCCGATTGCGATCGTCGGCGACGATGGCGAAGGGTACGAGTTGCGGCAGTGCCTGGCGACGATGCCAAGCGTGGATATGACGGGCATTGTGACGACGCCGTTGCGACGCACGCCGACGTACACGAAGCCGATGTACGGCAAAAATGAGCTGAACAGGCTCGATATCAAGAACCGCACACCCACTTCCGCGGCGCTCGAAGATGCGGTCTTAGCTCGTTTAGAAGCCGCGTTTGCACGATTCGATGCGCTGTTGGTGCTCGATCAGGTGAGCGAAAACGACTGCGGCACGGTCACGCGACGGGTGAGGGAGCGTGTGGCGGAACTCGCGGTACGGCACGATGACGTGTTCATTTTGGCCGATAGTCGCGAGCGGATCGGCGACTTCCGGAATGTCTGTGCGAAGCCGAATGCGACCGAGTTTGCGAAGGCGACGCAACACAATACGTCTCTAGCCGTAACGATTGGTAGACCCGTCTTTTTCACGCAAGGCGAACGCGGCATCGTGCTGATGATGCCATCTGGGGAAACGAGCATTGCACCGGCGTATCCCGTTGCGGGGCCGGTCGATATATGCGGTGCGGGCGACAGTTGTAGTGCGGGAATTGCTTGCGCGATGGTCAGCGGCGCGACACACCTCGAAGCCGCCGCGTTCGGTAACCTCGTCGCGTCGATCACGATCCAGCAACTCGGCACAACGGGCACCGCCACCCCCGAACAGGTGCGGATCGCATCGACTGCCCACGCGATCCGCTACTAAATCCAGGATTCCGTCGGATTAGCCCACGAACACGCCGCCGGCGAATCCGGGGAAGGCATCGAAGGAGAACGCTTCGGGGATCTGGCCGATGCCGTTGATGTTCTTTCCGAAGTACGCGGTGACCTTGCTACCGGCTGCCGTACCGGAACCGGTGATAATGTCCGCACGTTTATCGGCATCGAGATCCTTGACGGCCACACGTACGCCGCCACGCGAATTCGGATCGCCCGCAAAGAAGTCACCTATCGGAAGTTGAGCATTCACCAACAGCGCGTTGCCGGAGAAGATCGTAACGCGAGGTCCGCCACCGGGGCCACCGCCCGCGATCAATTCGGCCTTGCCATCGCCATCGACGTCGCCCGCCGCCACGAAGATTCCATTTCGCAAACCTTGCTCGAAGGCGAAGAAGTCGGCGAAGACTTTCACGGGGGAACCGGTCCCTAGCGAACGGCCATCGTAACCTGCGACGCGCGGCCCACCGCCGAAGCCGGCCGCGACGATGAGGTCGCCGACTTTGTCGCCGTTGATGTCGCCGACTGCGGCGCGGGCACCGCCGCGGAAGTTGACGTCGTCGATGCCGAAGAAGTCGGTGATGAGTCCGAAACCGTTGCCGTTGAAGACGCGAACGCGGGGTCCGCCGCCTTCATCGGGCGTGATAATCAGTTCGGGGATGCCATCGCCGGTAACGTCTCCGGCCGTGACGTACACGCCGCCGGTGAACGCGGCTTCAAACGGCTGGATCGTAAACATTTCTTTGAGGGTGACACCGTTAGTAACGATGACTTGCGTTGCGCGCCCCGGCCCCGTACCGACGACGATGTCGGGTACACCGTCACCATCGAAGTCGGCCGTGCTGACGCGGGCACCGCCCGTATAGCCCACGAGTGGAGATGGAACATACGTGAAGTCCGGCGTACCGATTGCGTTGTAAGAACGAACGAGAATATCGGTTCCCGTATCGACGCCGACCGCAAAGTGCGTGTTCCCGATCAGCGTCGTCTTCGTATCGAACGAAGGCAGCACTTTCGTCGTGCCGGTCGCACTCGTCAAGTTGTTCCCCGACACGGTCACATCTTGGAAGCCCGGCGTCCGAAGGCTGAACGTGAAGGTTTTGATGCCCTGTTCGACCGACGAGAATGTAAAGTCCGAAGGCAGTACGCCGACTTTATCGGTGCTGGCAAACGACACCGTACCGTTGAAGCCCGTGGCGACGTTGCCGAACTGATCCTTGGCCGTCACGGTGAGTGTCGTCGATTCGTTCGCCTTCGATTCCGACTGGAACGAGCTGATGAACAGCGAGTTCGCCGTAGCGGGATTCACGAAGATCCCCGCCTCGGCGCCGGTGATCGTCGGCGTGATCGTATCGCTGGCGGTGATCGACTGGTTCCCCGATGTCTTCAGGGTCGCGACGAACGACTTGATGCCACCATCGTTGGCCGTGAAGGTGTAATCGGCAGGCAGACCGGCGAGGACATCGGTACTGCTGAAGTGAACCGTACCGGTGTAGCCCGTGGCGACGTTGCGGAACGGATCGAGCACTTTGACCGTGAAACCACCCGTAACACCCGCCGTCGTGATCGATGGGAAGCCGGTGACGAGCACCGCACCCGCAAGCGTCGCGACGACTTGAATGTTCGAGACGGTACTCGTCAGCGAATTGTTGACCGTATCTGCTGCGGTCAACGACTGGAATCCAACGGTCCCCAGCGAAGTGGGCAGGAGCTTTACGCCTGCATCGAGTGCCGTGAACGTGTAGTTCGCAGGCAGGCCGGCTTGTGCGTCTGAGCTTCGGACTCGCACAGTACCGATGAAACCCGTGGCGACGTTTCCGAACGCATCTTTGAGTGTGACCTTGAGGTCGCTGGCGACACCCGCCTCGACGACGGTGGGGTAATCGGTGGCGAACAGTTTCGCGGCCGCCGCTGGCGTGATGAGGATGTTCGACTGCGCGCCGACGATGGTCGGATCGACCGTGTCGGTTCCGGTGAGCGACTGCAAGCCAGCCGTCTTCAGGTTAGCGGTCAAGACTTTTACGCCTGCATCGCCGGTCGTGAAGGTGGTGTTAGAGGGCAACCCGGCCTGAATGTCGCTACTCGTGATTTTCACGGTGCCCGTGTAACCCGTGGCGACGTTGTTGAAGGCGTCCTTCAGCGTCACCGTGAGGTTACCCGCGATACCGGCGACCGAGTCGGGGTATCCGCTGGCGAACAGTTGCGAAGCCTTCGCAGGAATGACCAAGATACCGGATTGCGTGCCCGTAATCGTGCCATCGAGCGTGTCGGTCGAAGTGATCGACTGCGTGCCCGCCGTCTTCAGCGACACACCATTTGTGAACGTCCGCACACCGGCATCGGTCGAGTTGAACGTGTAGTTCGTCGGCAACCCGGCTTGCGCGTCCGTACTCGTGAACGCCACCGTGCCTTTGTATCCAGTCGCGATGTTGTTGAAGGCGTCCTTCAGCGTGACGGTCACATCGCCGGTGACACCCGCAATAGTCGCGACCGGGAAGCCGGTCGTGAATAACTGCGACGCCTTCGCTGGCGTGACCACGATTCCCGACTGCTTGCCCGTGATGACTGCTATCTTCGTGTCGGTCGCCGTCAGCGATTGCGTGCCAGCAGTCTTGAGGTTCGCCGTCAGGACTTTCACACCCGCGTCGAGTGTCGTGAAGGTGTAATTCGCGGGTAGGCCCGCTTGGGCATCCGAACTGATGAGCGAAACGGTACCCTTGTAGCCGGTCGCGATATTATTGAAAGCATCCTTCAGCGTGATGGTAATGTTGCCATCGACTCCCGCCTCGATTTTCGATGGGAAGCCCGCTGCGAACAATTGCGACGCCGCGGCCGGAATGACGACGATGCCGGTCTGGGTTCCGGTGATGGTTGCCGTCAGCGTGTCGGTGGCTGTAATCGTCTGTGTCGCTGCCGTCTTGAGCGTGGCACTAAAGGCCTTCTCGCCTGCATCCGTCAGACCGAAGACGTAGTTGAACGGCAAGCTCGCTTGCTTATCCGAGGTAGCGAACGACACGGTGCCGACGTAGCCATCGGCCTTGTTGGCGAAGGCATCGCGTGCCGTCACGATGAAGTTGCTCGTCACACCGGCCACGATTGGCGACGGGAATGCGAACACGTCGAACGTCTTCGCGGCCGCGGCTTTCACCGTGGTCGTCGTTTTACCCATCGCGACGCTATTACCGGGAGCGGTGTCCGTGGCTGTGAGCGTCTGTTTGCCTGCGGTAATTAGCGTGAACGGGAACGTCTTGCT
>JAYSKW010000853.1:0-1208 GCA_043726085.1 Limnoglobus sp. | reverse complement strand
GTAACGCGCATCTGGCGATTCTGTCCCGCCCCATTTCGCGAAGTATCATGCCGTTCTCATCAAGTGCCGCCCGTCGAACGTCTCACGACTTCCACTACGATGATGTGACCGTTTCGTCCGTTAAAGCCGTGCCGACACGACCTGCGCGACGGGAATCTCGAAGACAACACCGCGTGTCGTTTTGCATTTTGTGAAGAAGAGCGTTAAACTGGGTAAAGATTAACGGATGAAAGCGTGGCGGTATAATGAAGAACCGCGTTCGCATCCGGCACGTTACCTCGTTCGCCGACTGAAGAAGGATCCTTACCACATGTTCGCACGTTGCGTGTTTGGCTTCGCGTTGTTTACATCCATTACGATGGCGTCGGCTCAAGAGCCGATCCGCTTCGGTCGTACGCCCGATATTTCCCCCGATGGGAAGCTCGTCGCGTTCAGTTACCTCGGCGACATCTGGACGGTCGAAGCGATCGGTGGCGTCGCCCGACCGGTGACGATGCACGAAGCCCACGACTACTTCCCGGCGATCAGCCCCGATGGTCGGCAGATCGCGTTCTCGTCGAATCGCCACGGCGGTTACGATGTTTTCGTCGTGCCAATTCAAGGTGGCAAACCGAAACGACTCACGTTCGATTCCGGCATGGACATCGTCAACGGCTGGACGCCCGATGGCAAGAACATCGTCTTCACCTCCACGCGAACGACAGGCTACCCTGGCGGGCAAGACGTTTACACCGTGCCCATAACGGGCGGCAAGGAAACGCGGCTGAATTTGTTCGAGGGGAAGGAAGCGTATTACTCGCCGAACGGCGCACACCTCGCGTTCGTGCGCGGGCCGGGGCTGTGGTACCGCAAGGGCTATCGCGGGTCGTCGAACGACGACATCTGGCTGAGCAACGCCGACGGCACCAACCCGCGTAAGTTTACCACCTACGATGGCCAAGATACCTCGCCGATGTGGTCGGCCGACGGCAAGAAGATGTATTACGTCAGCGATATCGGGCAGAAATCGGGTGCGGCGAACATCGTCGTGCAAGATGTCGATGTGGCGGCAAGGAACCCGGCCCTCGGTGCGGCAAAGCCACTGACGAACCACCAGGATGAATTCGTGCGGCGGGCACGGATGAGCGGCAACGGCGAGTGGATCGTTTACGAATGCGGGGCCGATCTGTGGGTGACGAACGTGAAGTCCGGGCAATCCCGCAAGCTCG
>JAYSKW010000852.1:0-2140 GCA_043726085.1 Limnoglobus sp. | reverse complement strand
CGCAGACATCAGTGCCGATCAAACTCAGATCGCTGTGGGCAGTTCCTCGAAACTGATCC
Source organism: Limnoglobus sp. (assembly GCA_043726085.1). Taxonomy (GTDB): domain Bacteria; phylum Planctomycetota; class Planctomycetia; order Gemmatales; family Gemmataceae; genus Limnoglobus. The sequence continues at coordinate 2,081 of JAYSKW010000852.1, read as the reverse complement.
GCATTTACAGCACTGCCGATGGTTCGGTGTTGCGGGAAATCAAGAAGCACACCGATTGGATCTGCGCCGTCGAGTTCTCGCCCGATGGCGTGTTATTGGCGACGGGCGACCGAAACGGCGGGCTGTTCGTGTGGGAATCGTACACGGGGCGCGAGTACTTCAGCCTGCGCGGCCACACCGCGATGATTACCGACGTCTCGTGGCGCGATGACTCCAACTCGCTGGCTTCCTCGAGCGAGGATACCACGATCAAAACGTGGGAGATGGAGAACGGCAACCTCACCAAGAATTGGGCCGCGCACCCAGGTGGTGCAGCGAGCGTGCGCTTTAGCCACGATAGCCGACTGGTATCGACGGGCCGCGACAAGATCACGAAACTCTGGGACCAGAACGGCGGGTTGCAGCGTCAATTCGAGGCATTCGCCGACCTCGGTTTGCGGGTGGCAATCGCGCACGATAACGCCAAGGTGTTTGCGGGCGATTGGGCGGGCATCGTCAAGGGTTGGATCGCGGCCGATGGTCGAACGTATATCACTGCCGACACGAACCCGAAGACGGTCGCCGAGCAGATCGTGCTGGCTCAACAGGCATTAACCGCCAGTGAAGCGAAGCTAGCGCAAACGAATGTCGCACTTGCTGCCGCCAAAGTGAACACCGATAAAGCGAACGCGGAACTCGCACCATTCCAGAAAGCGATCGTCGACCTCACCGCCGCCGCTGCCGCCGCGAAGGTGGCATCCGATGCCGCAGTGGCGGCCGCTGCCGTTGCCACGAACGCGACCGTTGCCATGCAGGCCATCGTGGTGGCAAAGACGGCCGGTGCGACGGTGTTTCAGGAAGCCGCCGCGAAGTTGCTCGATGCATCCAACAAGAATGCAGCCAACGCCGAGTTGAAGATTCAAGCGAAGAAGGCCGCCGACATCGCGAAAGTCGCAGCCGACGAACTCGCCGCCGCGAACAAGCTTCTCGCCGACACGACGGCCGCACAGAAAGTGGCAACGGACAAAGTACCCGTCGCCGCCAAGGCCATCGTCGATGCCGCCGCGAAAGTGCCCGTTGCACAGGCCGCGTTGGTCGCGCAACAAGCGGCACGCAAGCCAGTATTCGATGCGTTCAACGCAGCACAAGTCGTCGTCAACGCCGCCACCGCCGAAGTCGTCGCCGCTAAGGCCAAGCTCGACAAACTCAAACCACCCGTCGTCGTAGCGGTTCCTGTTCCTGCGCCCGTTCCGCCGAAACCTGCGGTTGTACCCGTTGCTGTGCCCGTTCCGGCAGCCGCGCCGCAGAAACCTGCGGTGGCACCCGCTCCGGCAGCTGCGCCCGTTCCGCCGAAAAAGTGATACGTAGCCGAAGTTGTAAGACTTAGCACCTGAATTCACTGTCCCATTTGGGCTACGATCGAAAACGAAAATCAAAACATTAACCGCTGAGGGCGCTGAGCACGCAAAGTAGGATTTGAAATACGCAATCTATTTCTTTGGTCTTTTCTTTGCGGCTCTGCGACTCTTCGTGAGAAGTGTTTTAAGTGGTGTTCCTGCCAACCGGGTCGGGATGCGATGGGATGGTTCAAACGTTGGTAGTGTTTTCGTTTCTTTCCTATTCTGGTAGCCGCAGGTCTTTAGCCTGCGTGACTTCCACCAGCAACGACGGAGTGTCGTGGTGAGTCTTCAAAACACGACGTTTCCCGCGCGTGGAAGGAACGAATTGTGCCCATCGCGTCGCGTCTCGAAGACTCGCCACGACTGGTTTTTTAGGGTGTTTGCCCCCGCGCAGGCTAAAGACCTGCGGCTACCGGAGAAGGAAGAACGAAGGACGCGCTTCTACCCAAAAACACCTCATTTTGAACCATGCCGCAGTAGTCATAAATTTTAACTCCGCGCTCTCTGCGAACTCTGCGGTTAAAATTCTGTATGTGGTCACGTAGTCGTGTGCCATTCCCGCTACAAATTCCATGAGATTCTTGATGTTTCGCTCGCTCGCATTGTTCTTGCTCGCTTTCGCTTGTTCCACAACGATGGCCGACGAGAAGTTGAAGGGCATCGCGTGTCGTTCGGTTCACCTCGGATACGAAGCGCCGAAAG
>JAYSKW010000851.1:0-1135 GCA_043726085.1 Limnoglobus sp. | reverse complement strand
GGGTTATTCAGCCACACATCGACGCCTTGAACGAGCGTGCGAGCGACGTTCATGTCGTAATCTTCGAGGAACACGATCCGCTTGCGGAACTCTTCCCGCTTCGCATATTGCACCACGCGCGCAATCAGTTCCTTGCCGCCGATGTCCTTCGGGTGCGCCTTCCCGGAGAAGATAAACTGGATCGGGCGTTCCTTGTCGCCGAGCAGTTTCGTGATCCGTTCGAGATCGCGGAACAGCAAGTCGCCGCGCTTGTACGTGGCGAACCGCCGCGCGAAGCCGATGGTCAGTGCGTCGGGGTCGAGAATTTCCTCGGCTTTGTCGATCTCGGCGGGCGAGGTGCCGCGTCGTTTGAGTTGCGCTTTCAAACGCGAACGCGCCATCGCCACGAGTCGTTCGCGGCAACGTTCGTGCGTGCGCCACAGTTCCGCATCGGGGATCGATTCGACGCGCTTCCAGATTGCGAAATCGGTCGGCTCTTCTTCCCAGTGGATGCCGATGTAGCGGTCGAAAAGCTGGCCGATTTCCGGCGAGAGCCACGTCTGGGTGTGTACGCCGTTCGTGATCGAGGTGATCGGCACTTCGACATCGGGCAGCGTCGGCCAGATGCCGTTCCACATCTTGCGCGATACGACGCCGTGCAACGCGCTGACGCCGTTGCTGGTGTTCGCGAGCTTGATGGCAAGCACCGTCATGCTGAACGGCTCGCTTTGGTTTTCCGGGTGAATCCGCCCGAGTGCGTAGAATCCCTGGCGATCGATGCCGAGCTTGCTGATGTAATCGCCGAAGTATTGGTCCATCAGTTGTGCGGGGAACGCATCGTTCCCGGCGGGCACGGGCGTGTGCGTCGTGAAGCACGTACCGGCCTTGACCGCTTCGGATGCCGTCGCGAAATCGAGCTTCTCTTCTTCCATCAACATGCGGATGCGTTCGAGGCCCACGAATGCGGCGTGCCCCTCGTTCATATGGCAAACGCTCGGGTTCTTGCCGATGGCGCGGAGTGCCCGGATGCCGCCGATACCGAGGATGATTTCCTGCTGGATCCGCATCTGCTCGTCGCCGCCGTAAAGCTGCGCGGTGATGCCGCGGTCTTCCGCACGGTTCGCGGGGATGTTCGCATCGAGCAAGTACAACGGCA
>JAYSKW010000850.1:0-1111 GCA_043726085.1 Limnoglobus sp. | reverse complement strand
ATGCACCAACTCCTTCTTCACGCTCGCGAAAAACGACTCCATCGGCGCGTTGTCCCAGCAGTTGCCGCGACGGCTCATGCTGCACCGAATGCCGTGCTTTGCGAGCTGCCGTTGATAGTGTTCGCTCGCATACTGGCTGCCGCGATCCGAGTGCGCCAACAGCCCCGCTTCTGGGCATCGCGACCGGATCGCCATGTGCAGCGCATCGACCACGCCGCGGCTCTCCATCGACTCCGACATCGACCACCCCACGACACGCCTCGAAAACAAATCTTCCACGATGGATAAGTAAAGCACGCCCTCGGCTGTGGGGATGTCGGTCATGTCGGCGAGCCACACCTCGTTCGGTTTTGTGGCGGTGAAGTTGCGGTCCAAGACGTTGTCGGCCACGGGGAACTCGCGGTTCGAGTCGGTCGTCGATACGCGGAACTTGCGGTGCGAAATCGCCTGGATTCCCAGCGTTTTCATCGCCTTCGCCACCGCGTTGATGCACCGCGTTTCGCGTGCGTCTACGAGTTCGGCGTGGAACGGCGAACCGTAACGGCCCTTCTTCGCCGCATGAATCGTACGAATTCGTTCGGCCGAAGAGTGCGACGCAAAGCCGTCGCACTCTTCGGCCGATCGCGGGCATCGCAGTAGCCCGACGCCGAAACCCCGAGTACATCGAACATGCGTCGCACCGAAAATTGGCCCGCGTTGCGACAGATGAAGTCGTACTTCACAGCGACTCCCTGGCGAAGAACGCCGTCGCTTTTTTTAAGAGATCCCGCTCCATCGCGAGCCGCTTGTTGTCGGCCCGCAACCGCACCAATTCGTCCTCGACGAGCGGCACGCCTTGACCGCGAAACGCCTGCTCGCCTTCGGTCGCCAACTGCGTCTTCCAACGCCTGAGCAAGTTCTCACGCAGATCGAGTTTCCTCGCCGCCTCGGCAAACGAGTAGCCCTGCTCGGTGATGAGCTTGATCGCCTGGACCTTAAATTCCCGAGTGAAAATCCGTCGCGTCGTCGCCATGAGTAAACCCTCCTGCTGGAGAATACACCCTTAACACCGCGCCCGCCAACCGTGGGGAGGTCCAATGCAGCATTCGCGTGCGTTTGGCGCTGAGTAACA
>JAYSKW010000849.1:0-2988 GCA_043726085.1 Limnoglobus sp. | reverse complement strand
GTTGCGGAAGCCATTCGAGGAGATCTTCAACGAGTTCCAAGATCGCTACGTCGCCGACGCGAGTGAGGGTGGCGATGGCGACGTGAAGTATCACATGGGCTTTTCCGCCGACGTGACGACATCCGACGGCAATTCGGTTCACCTGTCGCTGGCACCGAACCCGAGCCACCTCGAAGCGGTGAACCCCGTGGTCGAAGGGCGCGTGCGGGCGAAGCAGCAGTTGCACCGCGACACCGAGCGTTCCACTGGTGTGCCGCTACTGATTCACGGCGACGCCTCGATGGCCGGTCAGGGATTGGTTGCGGAAACGCTGAACATGGCGAACCTCGCGGGGTATCGCACCGGCGGCACGCTGCATGTGGTGGTGAACAATCAGATCGGCTTCACGACCAGCCCGCGCGACTCGCGCAGCACGCAGTATTGCACCGATATTGCGAAGTTCGTTCAGGCACCGATCTTCCACGTGAACGCCGAAGACCCCGAAGCGTGCGTGTACATCGCCGAGCTGGCGCTCGAGTTTCGCCAGCAATTCAAGAGCGATGTGGTCATCGACATGGTCTGCTTCCGACGCTGGGGACACAACGAAGGCGACGAGCCATCGTACACGCAACCGGTCGAATACGAGATCATCAAGAAGAAGGAAAGCGCCTCGGTGGTGTATACGAAGCAGCTTATCAACGAAGGCGTGCTGACACCCGGCGAAGCGGATGCCATCGATGCCGAGTTCAAGAGCCAACTCGATACCGCACTGAACGAAGTCAAAGACGGCCCGCCACGCAAGAAGGGCATGAAGGGCTTCGCGGCACGCTGGGATGGAATGACAAACAAATACAATCACACCCCCGTCGAAACGAAGATCACCGAAGCCGTGGCGGATCGCATCGCGGCTGAGGTCGATCGCGTTCCCGATGGCTTCACGCTCCACCCGAAGCTCGCGGAGATTTTGCGCAAACGCCGCACGGAAGTGACGAATCGCGGCAAGCTCGATTGGGGCATGGGCGAGGCACTCGCGTTCGGTTCGCTCGTGCTCGAAGGCCACCCGGTGCGCCTCAGCGGGCAAGACAGTCGGCGTGGCACGTTCAGCCATCGCTTCTCGTATCTCTTCGATTACAAGAACGGCAACCCGCACTGCCCGCTCGCGTGTCTCGATCCGAAACAAGCCGCGTTCGATGCCTACGATAGCAACCTCAGCGAGGCCGCCGTCCTCGGCTTCGAGTATGGCTATTCGCTCGACGACCCCAACGCACTCGTGATGTGGGAAGCGCAGTTCGGCGACTTCGTGAACGGCGCGCAAGTCATCATCGATCAGTTCATCGCTTCGGGGGAATCGAAGTGGAACCGCGCGAGTGGCCTCGTGATGTTGCTGCCGCACGGTTACGAAGGCGCTGGCCCGGAACATTCATCCGCCCGCCCCGAACGCTTCCTGCAACTGTGTGCGGAAAACAACATGCAGGTGTGCAACTTCACGACGCCCGCAAACTACTTCCACGCGCTGCGACGGCAGGTGAAACGCACGTTCCGCAAGCCGCTGATCGTGATGACGCCGAAGTCGCTGTTACGGTTACCACTATCGCCCGTCGAAGAGTTCACGAACGGACGTTTCCAGGAAGTGATCGACGACACACTCCCCGCCATCGACCGCGTGAAGCGGGTGATTTTGTGTAGTGGGAAAGTCTATTACGACCTGCTGGCGAAGCGAATCGCACTCGGCACCGACGATGTCGCCATCTTGCGGCTGGAGCAATTTTACCCTTGGCCGCTCGATGTTCTGAAAGCGATGCTGACGAAGTATCGCCGCGCGAACGAGTGGAAGTGGGTGCAGGAGGAATCGCAAAACATGGGTGGCTGGTCCTTCGTCGAACCCCGATTGCGGGCGATGGGTTTCCCGTTCGAGTACATCGGTCGCGATTCCAGCGCCAGCCCTGCCACCGGCTCGCACTCGATCCACCATCACGAACAGGAAGAACTCGTCGAGAAGGCGTTCACCGCCACCGGCGAGTACGCCGTGACCTCCGGCAAGAACGGCTCAACCGTCGTCAGCCACGGCGTCAAGGTGTAGCCACCATGGACGCAATCGTCGAAGAACCGGAACCCGAATGCGAGTTCGATGGCCCATGGAAAGAGGCCATCGAATGGTTCTTTGAACCATTCCTCGAGTTCTTCTTTCCGCAAGTACACGAGAACATCGACGTCGAACGCGGGCACGAATTTCTCGACAAGGAACTCGAACGCATCGCGCCCGATTCCGCCACGGGCCGTGGTACCGTCGACAAACTCGCGAAGGTCTGGATGCGCGATGGACAAGAGCAATGGCTGCTCATTCACATCGAAGTGCAGAGCCAGGAACAATCGACATTTGCCGAGCGAATGTACACGTACAACCACCGTCTTTGCGACAAGTACGGCACGATGCCCGTGAGTCTCGCGATTCTCGGCGATGATCGCCCGAACTGGCGACCGAGCGCGTTCGTGGCGGGGCGTTGGGGTTGCGAAGTGCGGTTCACATTTCCGACGGCGAAGCTGCTAGAATATGCCGCACGGGAGCGGGAACTCACAACCGACTCGAACCCGTTTGCCGCAGTGACGCTCGCGCACCTGAAGACGCTCGAAACCCGTGGCGACCCAAGCGCAAGAGTGCAGTGGAAACTAGCGTTAGTACGCAGCCTCTACGATCGCGGACTGGATAAACGCCGCGTGCGATTGTTATTCAACACGATCGACTGGATTATGAAATTAGCCCCACAACGTGAGACTGTATTCATGAACGAAGTACACGAAGCCGAAAAGAAGCAAGCCGAGCCATTTCTGTATCCGTACGAACGGGTGTTACTGGCACAAGCGACCCTGAAAGGCCGCAATGAACAAGCCTACGAGAACATCGAGTCGATCCTCGACTTCAAGTACGGAGAAGCGGGCGTAGCACTGATGCCACGCGTACTTCAGATTCAAGATGCTGCTGCTCTCAAGAGCTTGCTTTTATTTCTCGTG
>JAYSKW010000848.1:0-5328 GCA_043726085.1 Limnoglobus sp. | reverse complement strand
GCGGTAAAGCGGCACTGGTTAAAATGAAGGCGTTCAGCGGCAATATGCAAGGCGAGATTAGCATCATGGGGATGGATCTCGCTATGGACGGAGAGATGGCCTTTGAACTGCCCGACAAGCACAAGATGTCGATTAACATGGCAGTGCAAGGACAGAAGATTCAAATCCTCACCATCGTAAATGGTACCAAACAAAAGACCACTATGAATGGTATGGACATGCCAGTTTCAAAAGCCGAGAAGAAGGAAACCATGCAGATGATGATGGTGCAAGAAATCTCGCAACTCACACCGCTCATCGACTCGAAGAAATACGCGATTCAAGCCGAGAAAGACGAAGACGTGAAAGAAATGCCCGCCGACGTGGTACTCGTCACCGCAGAAGGTTTGAACGAAATCAAACTCTACTTCGATAAGAAAACCAACTTGCTCGTGAAAACGAGCCGCAAATCCATTTCGCCCGGCGCAGGCGAAGGAGTTGAAGTGTTGGAAGAATCGTTCATGAGCGATTACAAGAAAATCGACGGGCAAATGGTTTCTACGAAGTTACAAGTAAAGCACGACGGTAAAAAGTTCATGACGATCACGATGAGCGAGATCAAGCTCATGGAGAAAGCCGACGCGAAAATTTTCACCATCGACGACTGAGAATGCAGCTCACGGTGAGACGGAAAAGCAAAGTGGAATGCGAAACCCCGATCGCGATCTATCGATCGGGTCGCGACACATTACTTTTTGCAGCCGAACAAACCGCGTTCGCGGATTAATTTCACCACCGTATCGGGGACCATTTGTTCCCAAAGCGGATTCCCGAGCGCGATCATTTGCAACACGTCTCGGCTATCGATCCGGAGGCAGTCTGGGTTGTGATTATCTATCGACACGATACGCCCAGCGCGAACGGCGAAATCGTACAAAGGCTTGCGATCTGGCGGCAGATCCAGATTCTCCACCGTCATCAATTCCCCCGTTGCGCGGTTGACGAATGGATAGACGAAGAGCGAAATATCCCCGCGGAAGAGTCTGCCGAGGGCCTCTAAAAGGCCGCCGTCCAAGTCGGTGTAATAACTCGGGTCGAAGATTTCTGGCAACGTGACCGTACCCATCGCAAGACCAATCGGTTTGGCGGTCTGTCGCCGGAGATAGCCTGCGAGCCTGTGGAACTCGGAGTAATCCGAAACGAGCACGTTCAGGCCCGACGCGCTGAGGACGTCGGCACGGCTTAAAAAGTCGCGGATGTCGGGCGTTCCGGTCGCTCCGATGCCACCCATCAGATTTCGCATCGTGATTTCGGCCACGCTGATGATGCGATCTTTGTCTTCCTCGGGCAAGATGGCTTGGAACTTTTCCGTTGCCGCCCGCATGATGTCGAGGTTCACGTGGGTCACGGGGCGGAAACTACCTCGCTCGACCAGTACTGGCTTCCTGTAAAGGAGTTCGCTCGGAAGTAGCACTTTGCCATCCGGCCCGAACATCGCCGCTTTGGAAAGGCCGTGCTGCACGAGGCTGAGGCTCATCAGGCGATTGTCAACGGCTCGGAATCCGATGCCGGAGAAATCGATCACGTCGATTTCGATGCGGTCCGGATTCAGTTCGTCCATCAACGACTGAATGAGCAACTCGGATTCGTGGTTGAGAAAGAACGCACCATAAAGCAGGTTCACACCGAGGATGCCGATCGTTTCCTGCTGGAGGATGTTCGACGGATCGCGCAGCCGAAAGTGGATGATGATCTGCGTTTCCTGATCGCGCGGGTAGACCTGGAAACGCACCCCCATCCAACCGTGACAGTCGTTGGTACCCATGAAATTGCGAGCGGAAACCGTGTCGGCGAACGCGAAAAATGATGCAGTATCGGCACGGGTCGAAGAAAGCCGCTCGATGTTCAGCTTGTACTCGTGGTCGAGCATCGATTCCAGACGTTGCCGACTGACGTACCGGCTGGTGTGGCCATAAATCGCATCGCTAACGGTCATATCGTAGGCGGAGACGCTTTTCGCGATCGTGCCGGCTGCGCCGCCGACTTGAAAGAACCAGCGGACGACTTCCTGCCCTCCGCCTATCTCCGCAAAGGTGCCGTACCGCCGTTTGTCGACGTTGACCCGAAGCGCCTTGCCGTGGGTGTCGGGACGATCCGTGTCGAGGTTGTTACCGGGGCTATGAAGATTCATAATTCTCCATGAGTTCGGGCGATCCACGAAATAAGCAGCCTTCGCGACACATTTGGTATACGATAATTGCGACTCGCACCGACCCGCCCGCGGAAGTCCTTCATGTTTTCTCAGACCGTCGAATACGCGCTTCGTGCCGTTGTCTATCTCTCACAGAATCCGGATCGGTCGTGTACCACCGAGGAAGTGGCGAAGGCGACGAAGGTACCGTCGGCTTACCTCGCGAAAATCCTCCAGGGGATGGTTCGGTCGGGCGTGATCCGCTCGCAGCGCGGTGTCGGTGGTGGGGTGAAACTCGCGCGGATGCCGGAGGAATTGACCATTCTCGAAGTCGTGAACGCGGTGGAACCGATCCAGCGAATCAAAGTCTGCCCGCTCGGACTCAGTACGCACGGTACGAACCTATGCCCACTGCACAAACGGCTCGATAACGCACTCGCAGCCGTCGAATCGGCGTTCGCCGGCACGACGCTCGCCGAGGTCGTCAACGAACCGACGACGAGCATACCACTTTGCGAATTTCCGCCGATGCAAGAGCTACTCCCGCGCAGTAAAAATAGTATGACGGAATGAGCAGCACATTTACTAAAGGGGAAGCGTATGTCACTGTGTCGCATTTTGGGATTGTTCGCAGCGTCGATGATCGTCGCGATCGCCGGTGCCGAAAACAAACCGGACAAACTCGATGTCGCGAAGTTGCCGGGCAAGTATGTGGACATCGAAGGCGTGAAGTCCGGCGAGAAAGCCGACGCCGATCGCCTCAAGGGGCAATTCGTCGAAATCACGAAAGACACCTTCAAAATCGAAGGAGAAAAACCGGAGCAAACGTTCGAGTTCTCCTACAAGCTGAAACTAGACACTTCACCCATCGAGATCGACCTGGAAATTGTGTACCCCGACGACTTAAAAGGCAACAAGGCGATCGGGATTCTCTCGCTCGATGGCGACAAGTTGAAGCTCTGTTACAACACCGAAATTAAGGATCGACCAAAGACGTTCGAGTCCACCAAGGAGAACGGTTATTTCCTGTGGACCATGAAGAAATCCGCAAAGAAGTAACGCAACCGTTCGCTCAAGCTCAATTCAGACTGCGAGATTCGCGATCTTAAAATGCTTCGCCATCACGAGTACGCTCATAAACATCATGAGCATACTTACCAGGCTTAAATAAAACGACTTTTTCACGTAATCGAAGTTCGTAATCAGGTAAAACAGCCCATAGAACGGTATGAACATACACAATAAGCCCGTTTCTAAGCTGTCTTGGAACGTCAAAATGGTAAACCAGAGGCCAGCACTACTGGCCACCAACCAGGCGAGAACTAACGGCACAAAAATGGCCGAGGGAACGGCGAACGACAACATCATTATCAGTATCGACAGCCCGACATAGCCCAGAAGGAAGACGCTAAACGAGTTGCCTGCGTCGAAAAATGAGAGTGTTTTTTTCTTCTTGCTGCGTCGCTTCTTTGTTTTGCGAGCCGGCTCATCGTCTTCCTCGTCCTCATCCCAGTCTTCGGTGCGCTTCCGGCTGTTACGCCGCGTTTCCTCGTCTTCGTAACGATGTCGTTTGAGCGTGACCGGTTCGGCCGGTTGCATCGATTTGCGAACCGGCAGTGGAGGCGGCGGAGCGGGCGCGTCTGGGGATTCCGGCACGTAAAACCGCGAGCTACATTTCGGACACGTGCCAATGCTGTTGGCACGCGAATTGTCGACGGTGAAACTCTGCTGACATCCTGGACACAGAAACTGGATCATGAGAGGTAACCGAAAAGATAATCGTCGCCGATACAATTCGATCACTATCCACGTATTCGTCCGAAGGTCAAGATCGAATGTGTGAAACGGCGAAGTTACGCGGATAATCTCGCCAAAGCACAGGGCCTGTGGGTCGATTGTTCGCAAAAATTTTCCGTTTTGAACGAGAAATCGCCTGGTTTATCTCCTATATCAATGGCACGCGGTGTTACATACGTTTCGCTGACTGCGGTTCGCATGTGACGACGGATGACACCTCACACGGAGAGTTTCTATTCAACCTTTGCTACCTCGGCCCACTCTCCCGGTCGCCGCTCAGAAAAAATCCGTCGTTCAAATACTGAAAAAAGTCTCGGAATGGGTGAATCTGTTCCCATTCATCGCGATACACCTCGCCGTTGCGGGCATTTTCTTCGTCGAAACAACCTGGACGGCAGTAATTCTGTGCGCCGTCGCATACTCATTCCGAGTGTGGGCACTCACCGCAGGTTTTCACCGTTACTTTGCGCACCGTGCTTACAAAACCAGCCGTTGGTTCCAGTTCGTCATCGGTACGATCGGCTGTGCATCGTTGCAACGCGGGCCGATCTGGTGGGCCGGCGAGCATCGCCACCACCACCGCTACTCGGATCACGATGGCGACCCGCACTCGCCGATCAAAAACTCCGTTTTCTGGTCGCACGTCGGTTGGGTGATGGCACGCGGCGAAAGCAACACCGACTGGCAAGGAATGCGCGATTGGGCGATGTACCCCGAACTGAAATGGCTCGACCGCTTCCACTGGATTCCGGGTGCATTATGGGGCGTGGCCACGTACTTCATCGGCGGCTGGCCCGGCGTGTTCTGGGGCTTCTTCCTCAGTACGGTACTCGTTTATCACGTGACATTTTGCGTGAATTCGGTCTGTCACCTGTTCGGTTATCGCCGCTACCAAACGACCGACATGAGCCGCAACAACTGGATTGTCGCGATCCTGACCTTCGGCGAAGGCTGGCACAATAACCACCACCATTACCAGAGCAGCGCCCGCCAAGGCTTTGCGTGGTACGAGATCGACATCTCGTACATCAGCCTGCGAGTGTTATCTTGGTTCGGCATCGTCTGGGACGTCCGCGAACCGACCGCACGTGCGAAGAACATGAAGTTGATCTCGGAAACGAACCCCGACACGACATTCTTGGAAATGCAGGCCGAACGCGATTCGTCGCACAAAGAAACCGCAACCGCAAGTTAAACGGTTTCGTATTATCGCGACGCCACAAAATAAAACGCCCACGGTATCACCGTGGGCGTTTTATTCGTTTCTGGCTGACCGCGAAAACTACTTCTTCATGTTCGTCGGGCGGACCATGACGAGTGCGCCGTTGAAGCCGGGGACCGAACCGCGGACGAGAATCAGG
>JAYSKW010000847.1:0-10890 GCA_043726085.1 Limnoglobus sp. | reverse complement strand
CCACCAGTTTGTCAGGCAGGCGAAAAAGCTAGAGCCACGCTATCTAATGATGGTCATCCCAAGCCGGTGGTTCGCCGGTGGTAAGGGGTTGGATGAGTTCCGACAGGAAATGCTCGCTGACGATCGAATCCGCAAGATTATAGACTTTGAGAATGCTTCAGACATTTTCCCGGGCGTGAGCGTCGCTGGTGGTGTGTGCTATTTCCTTTGGAATCGGGATGACAATGGTCCTTGCGAGATGGTCAATGTGCAAGGCGGCGTGGAGACAACGACGACTAGAAACCTGAACGAGTTCGATACGTTTATCCGCGAAAGCCGGGCTGTCCCAATCATTCGGAAACTATTGGCAAAGAATGAACGGAAGATGCGCGAACAAGTTTCGTCGTACAAACCGTTCGGGCTTCGCACCTATGTCCAGCCGCAAGAGAGCGGTGACATCATCCTGTACTGGCAAAAGGGTGAGGGTCCGTACAAGAGGAAAGATATTACCGCAGGGATTGAAATGATCGACCGATGGAAGGTCATTACTTCCCGATCTGGACACGAGCACGCGGGTAATCCTGGGTCAGACGGCACGCGACGAGTACTTTCCCGTACTGACATCCTGCCACCGGGAACGATATGTACCGAAACTTATCTCGTGATCGGTCATTACGCGACAGAGGCAGAAGCAAAGAATCTTTTGCTCTACATGAAGACACGTCTATTTCGATTTCTAATGTCCTTGTTCATGTATTCACACGGGATCACGAAAGATACTTTCGCTTACATTCCGATCCTCGACATGAAGCGTATTTGGACCGACACCGACCTTGCGAAGCGATATGATCTTGCAACTGAAGAGATCACTTTCATCGAATCCAAAATACGGGCGTGGGAGTAACTGATGGCCCTTGACGAATTCTTCCCCCCGCGTCCGCCCGCCACGCCGACCATCTATGCCTTCGCCAGCACGCACCCGGATCATATGGGGTTGCTGAAGGTCGGTTACACCGAGCGATCCGCGATGGATCGGATATCCGAGCAGTTCCCCAGTGGATTGATGACCGGCGAGACCAAGTTGGTCGAAACCGCGATGCGGGCGGACGGGTCGAGCTTCACCGACCGCGACGTGCATCGGCATCTCAAGGCGCGCGGTATCAAGAATATCTCGCACGAAGTCTTTCGCTGCACGGTCGATCAGGTGCGGGCGGCAATCCTCGCCGTGCGCAATCGCAGCGCGAACGTGGAAGACCGCACATTGAGCTTCGGCCTTCGGCCCGAGCAACAGGACGCCGTGCGGATGACGGCGGACTATTTCACCCAGGCCAAGACCGAGCAGCCGGGGCATACGCCGCACTTCTTGTGGAACGCGAAGATGCGCTTCGGCAAGACTTTCGCTGCATATCAACTGGCCAAATCGATGGGTTGGACGAAGGTGCTTGTGCTGACCTTCAAGCCAGCGGTGGTACATGCATGGTCGGAAGACTTGCTCCGGCACCTCGACTTTGAAGGCTGGCAGTTCATCAACCGCGACGGGCAACTCACCTACGAAACCGCGAACAAGAAGAATCCGATCGTCTGCTTCGGAAGCTTTCAGGATTTTTTGCAACGCGCGGCTGGCGGGGCCATCAAGCCGCGTAACGAGTGGGTACACACCACCAATTGGGATTGCGTGATACTGGACGAGTACCACTACGGCGCGTGGCGCGAGAACGCGAAGGGGTTGTTCGGCGCGGACGAGGAAGACGCTGGAGAAGTGGCCGAAGAAGTGACCAAGGTGGAGGCGGAGTTCGATGAGTCGATTATGCCGATCACGACGGGGCATTACCTGTACCTTTCGGGCACGCCATTCCGGGCGCTGGCATCGGGCGAGTTCATCGAAGAGCAGATATTCAACTGGACCTACAGCGACGAGCAGCGGGCCAAGCGGGATTGGCCGGGGCCGGGGCCGAACCCGTACGCGAGCCTGCCGAGGTTGGTGTTGATGACTTACACACTGCCGGACGACATTCGGCAGGTGGCCGAGGAAGGCGAGTTCAACGAGTTCGATCTGAACGAGTTCTTCCGGGCCGAAGGAGACGGGGATGAGGCCAAGTTCGAGCACGAAGATGAGGTGCAGAAGTGGCTGGACCTGATTCGCGGTGCGTATCGCGGGACAACGATTGACGATTTGAAACTCGGGAAGGATCGCCCGCCGTTGCCGTTCAGCGATGCTCGCTTGCTGGGCGTGTTGCAGCATTCATTCTGGTTCCTACCGAGCGTGGCATCGTGTTACGCGATGGCGAAGTTGCTCAAGGCGAAAAACAACACGTTTTATCACGATTACAACGTAGTGATTGCGGCCGGATCGAAGGCTGGCATCGGCGCGGCGGCATTGCCTCCGGTGCTAGCAGCGATGGACGAGCCGCTATCCAGCAAGAGCATCACGCTGAGTTGCGGGAAGTTGACGACGGGTGTGACCGTACGGCCTTGGGCGGGGATGCTGATGCTACGCAAGTGCAGCAGTCCGGAGACGTATTTTCAGAGCGCATTTCGAGTGCAGTCACCTTGGACCGTTTCGGACGAGTCGGGCAAAGAAATCGTTGTGAAACCGGAATGTTATGTGTTCGACTTCGCACCGAACCGGGCACTGCGGCAGATCGCCGATTACGGGTCGCGACTGGCGACGGACGACACGACACCCGAACAGCGACTTGCGGAGTTGGTGAGTTTCCTGCCGGTGCTCGCCTACGATGGCAGTTCCATGCGACAACTCGACGCCGAGGCGATCCTCGACATCGCCACCGCCGGTACGAGCGCGACCCTGCTCGCCAAGCGGTGGGAAAGTGTTCTGCTGGTGAACGTGGACGACAGCACGCTTGGGCGGCTGATGAAGGACGACGCCGCGATGAACGCCCTGATGGCCATTGAGGGGTTCCGCAACCTCAACGCCGATCTGGAGACAATCATCAACCGCTCGGAACAGATCAAGGACGCCAAGCGCAAGGCGGGTGAGGGTGAAGAGCCGAGCGCGAAGGAGAAGAAAGAACTGACCGAGGCCGAAAAGGAACGTAAGAGCCTTCGGAAGCAGGTTCAAGAGAAGCTGATTAAGTTCGCGGCGAGGGTTCCGGTATTCATGTATCTGACCGATTTTCGCGAGCAGCGGTTGAAGGACGTGATCACGAAGCTGGAACCGAAGTTGTTCAAAAAGGTTACGGGCCTAACGACGTTGGACTTTGAACGATTGGTGAGCTTGGGTGTATTCAACAGCGCCCTGATGAACGACGCCGTCTGGAAGTTCCGCCGCTACGAAGACGCGAGCCTGAGTTACATGGGCGTGAGCCGTCACAATGGGTTAGATGTGGGGCTATTCGATACGGCGCTGACGGAGGAAGATTTCAAGGCGACGTTTGAAGGGCTTGCGGCGAAGTGAGCTTTATCCATGGTTGTTCAAATCGTGTTTGGCTGGCAGCAGAATCGCGACTTTGGATTGATGGGCAAGGCATATTTTGCAATGTGTTTGTCATTGGCAGAAAGTCGGCCACGGTCAGCCACCCCGAACGAGGCCGGACGTTGGAGCGAGTATCATCGAATCCTTCGAGTATCTACAAAGTTACCCCCATAAAAAGGGTACCGAACATGGCGCGACGGAAGCTGTTCACAGACATCGAACTGGCCGCGCTTCTCACCGTCAGCAGTGGGAACTATCACCGCTGCGCCGCGAAGCTCAAAGTCAGCCGAACTGCGATCAATCACCGGGTTGCGGCTTCGACTGAGCTAACGAGCCTCGTATCCGACTTGCGAGAAGGGCGTCTCGATATGGCCGAGTCGGCACTCGATGCCGCCGTGGCAAAGGGGCAGGCGTGGGCGATCTGCTTTCTGCTCAAAACACTTGGGAAACAGCGTGGCTACAGCGGACGAGCCCTATTGGAAGTGAAAAGCACCATCACTCAGCCGATTAAACAGCAATCGAATGCCGGTCCGGAAGTTACCCAAGCAGCTCTCATGGCGTTCCTCGGGGATTTTGGAATCGCCTTTACTCCCGAACCGAGTGATTTGAATGTACCCATTTTAGAGTGAAATCGTACAAATCGCAATCGAAGGTCCGATTGTGAAATTTTATCATTTTTAATCCCGAAGCAGAATTACTATTGCCTTAATCGGATTAAACCGGATAAACGTAATCACAGCAGATGCGAATACATCATTCTGCCATTCGTTTGATCGTGTGTCTGTTTCTCCCAAACGGATTTACGAAACGAAGTGTACCGGCTCGGTTGCAAGAAAAAGGAATTTCCCATGCGTAATATCCGATCGTGGTTCACAAAAACGGAATCGTTTTGGGACCGGTTGATCGTTCGCCCAGTGCGGATACTTCCAAAACGCGAACGGTTACTGCTTTCGGTCACATCGCTCGAAGATCGCATCGTACCAGTGACCGCACCTTCGTTCGACTTCCCGATTGCTTCTACCTCAAAAGCCATCCGTGATGTAGCGCTCGGTAGTGTTGTTACGCTAAGAGGGTTGAATCACGCATCTCAAAGCGCCGTGGCAAACACTGTAGACGGAAACGGCAACGCAATCGCGCGATTTGATCCGCCTCCTGAGCCTTTTTTTATTCTGGGTGGATATTATGTTTGGAACATCGAAGTTACTGTGCCGAATGGTTTCAAATTACTAAGTGCAAATTCAGGGCGATGGTATGAAGGCGACAGTAAAGTAACTGAGCCGTTAGCAATAGTAGATCCAATTCGACCAAAAGTGATTGGTACTGGTGCTGAGGATTGTTCGGTACCGGACAACGGACTTCTCCCTCAGAGATCTGTTGGAAATATGAATGAACAACCGCTTTCGACTAAGGTTAGCGAGAAGCCCGTACGTTATCTCGATGGTAAAGTAATCTACTCCGAAACCGACCTCGAATCCTCTGGAATGGCGACTCCGTGGCGACAGACGCGAAGTTGGTCTGAAGTCAGTAACAGTGGGAATGCATTCGGTAGTCGGAATGGATCAGGATGGACGAACTCCTATCTTCCAACGCTCCGTGCATTCGATTCGAGTTTCGTCTATGTTACCGGTACTGGATCGACTGCCACTTCTTTCCGCTCGGTTGGCAGCAACTGGGTTCCTGCCGATGGCGGGCGATCGAGTTTGGTGCTTGCAGGCGGTGAATGGCGTCTCACCGACGATGTCGGGAATCAATTCATATTTGACGCAACTACGTCTCTGCCTGCTGTTCAACAAGGGCATTTGAAACGGTACTTAGATCGGTCTGGCATTCAGGCAGTGGTTACACAGTTTTCGCCAACAGGCGACCCAATGACGATTCGACGACAAGACGGGTCCACCGTCGAGTTCTGGGATTACACATACGCAGACATATTAATTCCCGGTTCCACGCTTTTGACCAGTGTAACACTCCGTCGTTCTACTGATGGAGGGGCGACGACCCAGGCGGTCCGGTCCGTCGAATATCGCTATTACGGTTACGCCTTCGGCGAGACGGCAGGCAATGGAAACGACTTGAAAGCGGCGATCATCCACGCGGGTAATTTGACAGGTGAAGTCCTTGGAACCACTTACTACAGATACTATACAGAAACCGGAGGCGATAGTTTCAGGGGAGCACTAAAGTTTGTGGTTAGCTCGGACGCATTCGATCGACTGACTGGCCAATTCGGAATCACGATCGATACGGTTGGGACGCTAACGGATGCACAAATCGCAATCGTTGCTGACAATTACTTTAAGTACGATGGGTTGTGGATTTCGTCAGCATTCGGGAAGGTCGTGCAGGAAGTCGCACAAGGAGCGGGCTGTTCGGTATGCACGGGCGGTCAAGGGACGTTCACTTACGATTATTATGAAAGACCGGGAAGCAATTCTAACGACTATGCTTCGGATTTAGCCGCGACGAACGAGTGGCGAATGCGGACGACGGTCACCAAACCCGACGGCAACCAGGATATCGTTTACACGAACAAGCGCGGCGATGTCATGTTGCGCGAGTTTCTCGAAACGGCGACGCAACGGAAATGGCTTTGGTATTCGCGCTTCGACGATATGGGGCGTGTCGTTCTCGAAGCCGACCCCGTCGCCGTAACCGGATTTGACGAAGCGCAACTCGATCTCGTTCGTTACGTTAATGGCAAAGCGGATTTTCTGAGCGACACGGCGGGCAAGCTAATCTCGCGCACGTTCGGTGCTTCCGTAACTGCTACCGCGAGTTCGCCGGGCGACGTGACGGGCTACTTGCAATCGGTTCGCGTTTTACACGGCGAAGTGGATCCCACACCGAGCCTGATGGAAAGCCAACAGTACTTCTCGCGAACGGTCACCGATGCCATCGGGAACCTCGTTACGATTTACCCGGTCGCTTCGGAACGAACGTATCCCGTTGAAGGAACGGTCGCTCTTGCCGATGCGTCCAGTCGGTTGACGAGCTATTCGTACGCATGGCGGACGGAAGGCTTGGGGTTACAGCCGTATTCGGTGACGACTTCGCAGCCGGTCGTGTCCGCAGCCCAGAACGGTTTGGGAGTGGCGGCCGCGTCACTGATCGTTTTGGATCGGTTCGGCCGACCGACTTGGTACCGAGACCAAGAGGGCGTTTTAGGCTACTCCGAGTACGACACCGGAACCGGAGCCATTCTCAAAAACATCGTGGACGTCGATACCAACCGTACGGCGGATTTCTCAAACCTTCCTTCGGGTTGGTCGACGCCCGTAGGCGGTGGGACGCACTTGCAAACGAAATACCGCGTCGACGGTATGGGACGCACGACAGCGACGATCTGGCCGTCCGGACGGATCGATTACACGGTCTATCGCGATACGATCCGAGAGGTTCGGCAGTACAACGGTTGGACGGGTAGCACGACAACAGGGCCTGTGGTCGTCGAGCGATACGAACGATTTGGCGGTTCGGTGAATAGCTCTCCGTGGATGACGTACACGGAACAGATCCAGATGGCACCTCCGTCGATTGTCGTCGATGCATTTAATGCACCGACAGGAACCGAGCCGATTGCTGGAATTACATCGCTCAATCGCGATTACCAGAACCTGGCGGGACAAGTGATTTGGCACGATGAGTACACGAATCTCGACGGTGTCAATTACTCGGTGGGTGGCAAGGCCGTGCTATCGCTGGGGACTTCCGGAATTCAGTTCGATCGGTCGGTCTTCACGTTCGATAGCCGTGGCCGCAAAAATCGAATCACATCGCCCGCAGGAGTGATTACTCGAACCGATTACGATGGGCTTGGCCGTGCCACGGGCGAATGGGTCGGTACGAACGATGGCACAAATGGCGATATGACGCAGGTCAGTAAGTTCGAATACGACGGGGGCCTCGTCGGTAACGGTACGCTAACCGCGTTGACTCTGTATCCAGGGAACGGGGCCACTCCGCGCGTCACGCGATCCGCATACGATTGGCGAAGCCGATTGATCGCGGTGAAAGTTGGCGACGAAGGGGCGTCCGAATTAACCAGTGCGAATCGTCCAATCAATTATTTCACTCTGAACAACCTCGGAGAACTGACGGATCGCCGCGTATTCGATGGCGATGGCGTCGTGATCGTCGACGCGAATGGGGATGGCATTCCGGACCGGCCAGCGGATTCGCTCTTGCGATCCAAGAATTCGTACTCGATCGATGGCCTGGGGCAAGTTTACCGGGAAGAGTTCTACGGTGCGAACTCCGCAACGGGGGCGTTAACGACGACCCCGACCGTTACGCAGTACTGGTTTTCCGGACGCGGGGAGCGTGTCAAAACCTTGCATCCCGGCGGCTTCGTGGAAAAATTCCGCTTCGATGGTGCGGGACGATTGACGGGTCTGTACGGCACGGATGGTGGTGGGGATGTGAATGCCGCCGATGCGAGAACGCTGACTGGCGATCTCGTCTTGCGTCAGGCGGAATCATCGTTCGATGCCGATGGGCATCTCATTCAACTCGTCCAACGCGACCGGTACTTCGGCGAAAGCGGAACTGGGCCGTTGGGCGATTCGAGTACCACCGGCACGCGAGCGAGAGTCAATTACACGGCATACTACTACGATGGTGCAGGTCGTCGCAAAGCCGATGTCGAAATCGGCACGAATGCGGGCATTTCCTGGACTCGGCCAGCGAATCCGCCTGCCAGCTCGAATACAGCACTCGTCGGCAGCTACGGGTACGATTCGGCGGGCCGCCTCGTCGATGCGACGGATCCGAGTGGCGCGGTTACGCGTACGACGTATGACATGCAGGCGAGACAAGTGTCGAGCACCCAAGGTTATGGCGCGATCCCGCTAACCACGGCTCAAACTTATGCGAATGGTCGGCTCGCAACGGTGACGGAGCCAGGGAACCGGGTGACGCGCATTTCGTACGATCCGCTCGGGCGAACCGTCACTGCATCCGAACGCGATGGAACGCCGCTCGCTCGTACTACGGTGACGACTGCGAATGCGTTGGGCGATAACATTTCCGTCGTCGATGCCGCCCAGATGAAAGTCACGTTCGGGTACGATGTGATCGGGCGAAAACTGAATATCGTTGAGGCGAGTGGGACGATACTCTCGCGCATTACCTGGATGGCCTATGACACTCTTGGCCGAGTGATCGCCGTTACGGATCCACGGAACTTCACGACGTGGACCGGTTTCAACGATGTCACCCGAACCAAAACCGTACTCGATCCGCTGAACCATTCCACAGTGCAAAGTTATGATCTCGAGGGGAGACAGGTATCGTTCACCGATGCGCGGGGGTTCGTGCACGGCACTTCGTACGACCTGCTCGGTCGGGTGACGGCCTTGACTTCACCCTTGCCAAGTAGCCAAACGGCAATCACCCAACAACAATATCTGGTGGGAGGCGATACCAATCGCACGATCGATCCACTCGGGCATGCGCAATCGACGACGTTCGACCGGTTCGATCGCGTTTCCAAACGGGCCGATCCGCTCGGTAACGCGACGCAATGGGCTTACGACCGTAACGGACGGGTCGTTACCATTACCGATCCGAAGGGGACGCAGTTTGCCACGGACTACGATTTGCTCGGTCGCACGATTCAGACGCGCGATGCGGCGGGCACGACGATCCAGCAGACGGCGACCTTCACCTACGATGCCACGAATGGGGATTTGAACTCGACGACCGATTACCGCGGCGCGGTCACGTCTTTCGGGCGCGATACCGCAGGGCGATTGATCTCGCTCTCGAAAGCCTCAAATACGTCGTATTCGTTCATGACGACATTCGGTTACGATGCGCTCGATCGCGTCGTAACCGAAACCCGGCCGGGCAATCGCGTGACGACGCAAACGTTCGACGTGTTGGGGCGCAAAACTTCGGTCAGGGAAGTATCGGGTGCCGCCTTCAAGGAAACGAAGTACGGCTACGATGCGGGTGACAATCTCACAAATGTGACGGATGCTCTCGGAAAGATTACGTTTTACGCTTACAACGGTGCGGGGCAGCGATATGCGATGACGGATCGCAATAACGCGACGACACTGTTTTCCTACGACAACGAAGGTCGAACGATTCAGGTGACCGATGCCGGTGGCAACGCGACCTATTCGGCATTCGACGAAGCCGGTCGGCAGTATGCTGCGACCGACGGAGCCGGGAAAACCAAGTGGTTCGTTTACGATGCGGCGGATCGACGCACCTCGTGGGCGGATCGCAACGGTCGCGTCACTCGCCGCGCGTACGACGATGCCGACCGCGTGACCGCCGAATCGTGGGAACTGTCGGGCGTGACGATTCAGACGCAAACCTTCGCCTACGATGCGAATGGCAACACGACCTCGGCGACAGACCCCGATGGCAACCACACGCTGACGTACGATGCGCTCAATCGCGTGGTAACGTCGCAGCAACCGTTCAGTTTCGGCCTCACGTATGCCTACTCGCCGACCGGCGACACGGTCACGATGACCGATACTTCCGGTGGAACGCAAGTCTCGAACTTCGATAAACGCGGTCGACTGACAACGCGGGAGCAGTCGGCATCGGGAATGCGGGTGACCTTCGGTTACGATAGCAACGGCGATCGGACCACGGAAGTTCGCGAGGGCAAATCGGGTGCATCGTGGGTAGGTGCCGGTTCAACGTTGAGCCAGTTCGATGGCTACGGCCGGGTGACTCTGATTCAGGCGAGCAATGCGGCGGGGGCGGTCGTCAGCCAGTATTGGACGGCGTACGACAACGGCGACCGCGTGACTTCGGATTCGATCGCCGGAACGACGCGATGGTACGGCTACGACAACGAAGGGCAACTGACGAGCGATGGCGGGACGACGATTTCCTTCGACGCGGCGGGGAACCGCAACGGCTCGGGCTATACGAAGGTGGCGGGGAACCGGATCGCGAGCGATGGGACGTGGACGTACAGTTACGATGCCGAAGGCAATCAGGTCGGCAAGTCGAAGTCGGGCGAGATCTGGACGTACACGTACGATCATCGCAACCAGATGACGTTGGCGGAGCGTCGTGCGACGGTGGGCGGTGCGGTGGTGGCGAGCGTGGCGAATGCGTACGACGCGCTGGGGAACCGGATTCGCCGCGTGGAGTTGGGGAGTGGCGGGGCGAGCGTTTCGGACGTGCGGTTTGGCCTGGATGGCTGGGATCCGTCGAAGCCACAGGCCGTGGGCACGGAGAACTTCGATGCGGTGGTGGACCGGGATGCGTCGGGCGCGGTATTGGTGCGACGGATGTTCGGCCAAGGCTTCGACGCGGTGCTGGGCCGGTCGGATGCGTCGGGCGTGCGATGGTATGGCACGGACCGGTTGGGCACGGTCCACGAGTGGTTCGATGCTTCGGGCGTGCGAGTGGGTGCGGTGGTGCAGTTCGACGGCTACGGCACGGTGGTGTCGGGTGCGTTGTCTGACCGGTACGGGTTCACGGGTCGGGAGTGGGACAGCGTGGTC
>JAYSKW010000846.1:0-1690 GCA_043726085.1 Limnoglobus sp. | reverse complement strand
CATCTGGAATTCAAATCGCTGCGCGGGCACTTTGCATTCTTCGGCGACCGCCATGACGTTCGCAATACTGCGGATATTATGAGTGCCGAACGCGGGTAGCAGCCACTCGTAGTTCTCCATCAGAAACCGCGTACATCGCTCGAAGGAGGCGTCGGACTGCCACTTCTCCGTCCACACCGGTACCGGCCAATGGTTCTGCGCGGCGATCACCGTTTCGTAGTCCCAGTATGCTCCCTTCACCAGCCGAATCCATATGGGGCACTTGCGTTCGTCGCGTGCCCAGTTGCGGAGCGCCCGCAGGTCTTCCTCAGTGTCGCGCAGGTACGCCTGAATCGCGATGCCGACGTGCGGCCAGTCGCGGAACTCCGGCTCGATCAGGATTTCCCGGAAGATGCGTAGGGTGGTGTTTTTGAAGCTGTATTGTTCCATGTCGAAGTTGACGAACGCGCCGTTCCTCTTCGCCAATGCCAAGATCGGCCGCAACCGGTTTCGCACCGCCCGCGACGTTCCGACGGGGTCGATCGGATCGAATTGACTGAACAGCGCCGACAGCTTGACCGACACATTGACGCGCGGGATCGGCCCCCGATCGTCGCGGTCGATAACCGGCACTTCCGGTGCGGCATTGACGATCGGCGATAGCCCGTTTAGCAGGTCGAAATACTGTTTCTGCACGCCATCCGCTTCGGCTTCGGTGATCGTCGCCTCGCCGAGCAAGTCGATCGTAAACGCCATCGATTCGTCGCGCATCCGCATCACCACGTCGATCGCCTCGCGCACGTTCGACCCCGCGATGAACTTGCGGGCCATCGTCTCCGCGTTCGATTTAGCCTGTTTTGCCAGCATCCGCCCAGCGAACCCGCTCTGAGGGATCAGCCCGATGCTCGCCCGCGCCCACCACGGCAACGCCGACTTCGCCTCGGTGAGGTACTCGCGTAGGTGCCGACCCACCTCGTTCGGATCGTGCAGGTACGGCAGCGTATCGACAAATCGGAAAAGCTGAACTTTGAGCGCGTCGTTCCCCATCGCGAAGCTCATGATCCAGTCGTCCCAAAACCGTCGCGTAAACGGCAGCGGACGCCCCCCGAGACGGGCGAAGATCTCCCGCCCGTAGGCTTGAATGCGAGATTCGACCGTAACCGCAGTCGTCATATTTTCCCCGCAACAGCGTGAGGGCCACCACTTCCTCCGATGTGGAATTATACGTAGGTAATCCATCGCGAGATTTCCTGCGAATCGGTCGATTCATCGCTTCCTTCGGCACGAACGGCATTCGCCATCCGAAAACTGGTGAACTTCCGTACAAATCGCTTGCACCCGAACGAGCGATCGCGTACTTACGTGTGAAGTGTACGCACGATTACTAAATGTTCGGGGGTTCACATATGCCGCTCCGCATCCTTTTCGTCGATATGAACGCCTACTTCGCTTCCGTGGAACAGCAAGACAATCCGAAGCTGCGCGGGAAGCCCGTCGGCATCGTGCCGATGATGGCGCGCTCCACCTGTTGCTTGGCCGCGAGCTACGAGGCGAAAGCGTACGGCATCAAAACCGGCACTCCCGTTTGGGAAGCCCTGCAACTGTGCCCGTCGTTGCAACTCGTGGTGGCGCGGCACGATCGCTACGTGGAAGTTCACAACCAGATCGTGCGTGCCGTGGGCCGGTGTTTGCCGATCCATCGCGTGATGTC
>JAYSKW010000845.1:0-1028 GCA_043726085.1 Limnoglobus sp. | reverse complement strand
GGGCATTTGGTCGAGGCTCTCCTCCAGGAGGGGGGCCACGCCATTGCGGGCCTCTCGCGGAACGTCACGTGGCCCGCGAATCTGTCGCATCTGCAAGGTAATGCCGAACTGCACCGCGTCGAACTCAGCGACGGCGCAGGCGTCGAAAGTCTGATTGCGCGGCTCGAACCCGAGTGGGTGTTTCACCTCGCCGGTTACGCCAACACCGGCAAATCGTTCCACGAACCCGACCGTTGTTGGGCGGACAACCTCGGTGGCACGCGGTCGCTTTACGATGCAATTGCCAGAACGACGGTGCGACCGCGAATCCTGTTCGTTTCCACCGGTTTGATCTACGGCGATCCGGATGTGGTGGGGCAAGACTGCGACGAACGCACGGTGCTGAAGCCAGCCAGCCCGTATGCCGCGAGCAAAGCCGCCGCCGACTTGCACAGCTATCAGGCGACGCGGAACCCCGGCCTGGACATCGTGCGGGTGCGATTGTTCAACCAGATCGGCCCGCGACAATCGCCCGATTACGCCGTTGCGAACTTCGCCAGGCAAGTCGCTGCCATCGAAGCGGGTCGCCAATCGCCGATCCTCGAAACCGGCGATCTCTCCGCCCATCGCGACCTCACCGACGTACGCGACATCGTGGCCGCATTCCGCTTGCTCATCGAAAAGGGCACGAAAGGCGAGGCGTACAACGCCGGTTGCGGGCAGACATACGTCATGCAAGACATCCTCGATCGCCTTGTGAGTTTGGCCAAAGTTCGCGTCGACGTGCGGCAAAAAATCGATCGCAAGGCCGACACCACGATCACCCGTGCCGACACCCGCAAGTTACGCGAAGCCACCGGCTGGGCACCCCGCTACGAAATCGGCCAAACTCTGAGCGACATTCTCGATTCGTGGCGGACGGTTACGTAGTGGCTTGAACGCGATGGATACAACATCGCAATTCCTTCGCTTGCGAGTCGAGCGAACAATCTGCTCCTGTTAGCCCGACTCGCAAGCGAAGGAGGATGCTCACCAACAACCGCCGAAAT